>DASZXE010000992.1:0-8049 GCA_035546475.1 Kofleriaceae bacterium | reverse complement strand
CGGGCCGCCGCCCGCGCCGCCGCATCCGCCTCGACAACGACGCCCGCCGGGCCCAGCTCGTCACCCTCGCCACCCACGCCTTCTCCGAGCGCAGCTACGACGACGTCTCGATCGACGATCTCGCCCGCGCCGCCGGCATCTCCAAGGGCCTCCTCTATCACTACTTCCCGACCAAGCGGGACCTCTACGTCGCCGGCCTGCGCGCCACCGCCGACGAGCTGATCGCCCGCACGATCGGCGCCGCCGCCCCCGAGCTGCCGCCCCTCGAGCGGATGCGCGCCGGCCTCGACGCCTACCTCGACACCGTCGCCGGCCACGCGCGCGCGTTCGTCGCGCTCATGCGCG
Source organism: Kofleriaceae bacterium (assembly GCA_035546475.1). Taxonomy (GTDB): domain Bacteria; phylum Myxococcota_A; class Polyangia; order Haliangiales; family Haliangiaceae; genus UBA2376. The sequence goes on along the minus strand of DASZXE010000992.1, from coordinate 7,704 downwards.
GCGGCATCGGCTCCGATCCGGAGGTCGCCGCCGTCATCGAGAACGTGCGCGTCACCTACGTCGAGCAGTTCCTCGCCAGGGCCGGCGACACGCCGCTCGTCGGCATCGCGCTCGACCGCCCGCGCATCCGGCTGGCGGTGCGCGGCTGGATCGGCATGGTCGAGGCCACCAGCATCGACTGGCTCGCCAGCCCCGGGCTCGACCGCGCCACCGTGCGCGACTTCCTCGTCGACAGCCTGGTGGCCGTCATGCAGGTCGCGCTCGGCGGCGGCGCGCCCCCGTGGCCGCCGCGCGCGCCGGGCCCGCCGGGTCCGCCGGCCCCGTAGTCACCGCGGCCGCCGTTCGCGCGTCGCCGGCCGCGCTGCGCTACGATGGCGCGCCCATGCTGCGGACGCTCTGCCTGCTCGCGCTCGCCACCGCCGGCTGCTCCGTCGTCGAGCCGTACCAGATCGAGTTCGACGAGCTGCAGGGCTCGGCGTTCGGCGCCGACCCGTGCGACTGCCACCTCTCGCAGGGCGCGCTGCACCTCGACTGCACGAGCGACGGCGAGGTCGACGGCATCCTCCTCCGGATCCCGCCGACGCCGCAGCAGGACCTGGCGATCGACCTCACCGTCACCACGCCGGACAGCCCCGCCGGCTTCACCGGCACGGCCACCGCCCGGATCGACACCCTCGGCGACCCGGTGCCCGAGGAGGGCACGGACAGCTTGCAGCTCCGACCGGTCAGCGGCCTCCACGTCGAGTGGCCCCACCAGGTCGCGAGCGGCCTCGAGCTCCACTCCGGCAAGATGCTCGGCGGCCACGGCGGCTGCGAGCTCGATCCGTGACGCGCCGGCGCCGCTCACGGTGAGCCGGCGTTGAGCTCCTGGTTGTGCTCGATGCGCGCGCGGCTCGCGGCCTCGTCGCCGTAGGGGGGCGCGAGGCCGACGAAGACGAGCACCTCGGTGCCCTGCTGGTCGTCGTCGAGCTGGAGGCCGCCGACGAACCCGCTGCGCGCGACGCCGGCTACGAGCCGCCGCTCGGTGATGCGCGGCGATCGCGTGGCCAGGAACGCGCCGTCGAGCGCGAGCGGACCGACCGGGACCCGGGCGAACACGCCGCCGCCGTAGTAGCCGCGGTAGCCGTGGGTGTTGGCCGAGTCGGCGCCGGTGCGGTTGGCGCCGACCAGCGCGTCCGCCTGCAGCGTGAAGCGGCTCCGCGTGTAGCCCATGCCGACGCCGAGGTAGGTGTCGAGGTCGGCGTGGACGCCGCTGTCGCTGCCGAGCGAGGCGCCGATCGCGAACGCCAGCCCGAGCCTCCGGGTGGGCGCCGCGACCGCCAGGTCGAAGCCGACCCGGCCCAGCTTCAGCGTGTCGGCGTCGGACACCTCGGGCGCCAGCAGCCCGCCGGCGAGGTAGGCGCGGGCGTAGACGCCGCGGGCGAACACCTCGTCGTCGGAGATCGGCGCGAACGGGTCGACCGGCGCCCCCGCGAGCTCCTCGATCATCGACGCGACCGCCGGCACCGCCCACGCGAGCGTCTCCGCGCGGCTCTCGCCGGCCGGCACGTGGACGACGAAGCTCCACGCGCCGTGCTCGGCGCGCGCACAGACCGTGATCGTGCCGTCGGTGTGGTCGACCTCGGCCGCGCTCGGCCACGGCGAGTCGGAGGGCGGCGCCGGGCACTCCTCGCGCCGGCCGACCGCGATGCCGCGCCCGTCGTCGGGGACCGGGTGGAAGTACGCGCCGCCGCCGGCCTCGGGCGCGGCCCGGTCGAGCGCCTCCGCGGTCCACTCGGTCGCCGCCGACCCGGTGCGGATGCGCGGCGCGATCGACAGGTGGCCGCGATCGAGGCGAGCCGCCACCGTCGAGACGTGGCCGGCGTTGACCTGGTCGAGCAGCTCCTGGAGCGCGCCGGGGATGTCGTGGGCGGCGGCCGTGACCCGGTCCGCTCCCATCAGCATCACGACCGCCAGGCAGCCGTTGCCCTCGTAGACGGGCGCGTAGGCGTCCCACTCGACGAGGCCGGCGGTGGCGGACGGCCCGCCCGCGCAGGCGAAGCCGGCGGGGCAGGTGAACGCCGGCGGGGCCCCCCGCACCGTCGGGCACGTGCGGTGCGAGCGGAGGCCGGTCGTCAGCCGGAACGTCGAGCCGTCGAAGATCACGTCGCCGGTCGGGTCGGGGACGACCGACCAGCCGTCGGGGATCGTGAGGTCGACGTCGAGCCAGTTCAGGTGGACGGTCTGGTCGGCGCGCGCGACGCGGCCGCCCGCCAGCGTCGCGACGACGAAGAGTGTCAGGCCGGCTGCTCGCCTCACGTCGCGGCAGCATCGCACGCGGCCGCGCGGCGGTGACAGCCCCGGCCGTCACGAACCTGCGGCCGGGGCGCCGCCGAATAGATTGTTGCAGGACCGCCCCTTCCGGGCGCGGCGGGCGGTCGCATGCTGTCGGCCATGACCGTCACGCTCCGCAGGGCAGCCGATCGCGGCCACGCCGACCACGGGTGGCTCAACAGCTTCCACACCTTCTCGTTCGCGGACTACCACGACCCGAAGCACATGGGCTTCCGCGCGCTGCGCGTCATCAACGACGACACGGTGGCGCCCGGCCGCGGCTTCGGCGCCCACCCGCACCGGGACATGGAGATCATCTCGTACGTCCTCGACGGCGAGCTCGCCCACAAGGACTCGATGGGCAACGGCTCGGTCATCCGTCCCGGCGACGTCCAGCGGATGAGCGCCGGCACCGGCGTCGTCCACAGCGAGCTGAACCCGTCGCGCACCACGCCGGTCCACTTCCTCCAGATCTGGATCCAGCCCGACCGCGCCGGCCACCCGCCCGGCTACGAGCAGAAGGCCTACCCGCCCGAGGAGCGCCAGGGCCGCCTGCGGCTGGTCGCGTCGCCGGACGGCGCCGACGGCTCGGTGACGATCCACCAGGACGCGCGGCTCTACGCCGGCAACCTCGCGGACGGCGACCGCGCGCAGCACGTCGTGGCCGCGGGCCGCCACGCGTGGATCCACGTCGCGCGCGGCGAGGTCGCGCTCGGCGAGGAGGTCCTGCGCGCCGGCGACGCCGCCCGCACCAGCGACGCGGGCGCGCTCGAGCTGCGCGGCCGGCCGGGCGGCGGCGAGGTGCTCGTCTTCGACCTGGCCTGACGTCGCCGCCTACGACTCGATCGGGTCGACGCGCCGCAGCCGCGGATACGCCAGCACCGCCCCGACGATGATCGCGACGCCCGCGTAGAAGCCGACCGACAGCTCGCGCTGCTCGTGCAGGAGCGCGATCGCCAGCACGATCGCGTAGACCGGCTCGAGGTTGACGATCAGCGACGACGCGAACGCCGAGATGTGGCGCAGCGCCACCAGCGACAGCGTGAACGGCACCAGCGTGCAGCCGACCGCGAGCGCGGCGAGCAGCGCCAGGTCGCGCCCCGACGGCACCACGAAGCCGCCGCCGAAGCACGGCGTCGCGACGGTCAGGAGCGCGGCGCCGGCCAGCATCTCGAGGCCGGTGATCGCCAGCGCGTCGCCGCGCGTCACCAGCCGCTTGTTGAGGGCGCTGAACGCCGCCGCCAGCGCCCCCGACAGCGCGCCGACCGCGATGCCGAGCCGGTACGACGGCGACACGCCGCCGGTCACCAGCGCGACGCCCGGCATCACCGCCAGCGCCAGCAGGAGCTCGCGCGGATCGAACCGCTTGCCCGCGACCAGCGGCTCGAGCACCGCCTGGAAGACCGGCGCGAACGCCATGCAGGTCGCCGCCACCGACGCGTTCGACAGCTTGATCGCCCCGTAGAAGGTCAGCCAGTGGGCGGCGACCACCAGGCCGATGCCGGCGTAGGCGATCGCCAGCCGCGGCGTCATCGCCCGCCAGCCGCGCCACACGCGCGGCGTCAGGGCCAGCAGCCCGCCGACCAGCGTCATCCGCCACCAGACCAGCGGCCACGCCGGCAGCGAGATCAGCTTGCCGAGGATGGCGGTGAACCCCCAGAGCACGACGCAGGCGTGGATCTGGAGCTGCGCCCGCGCGGCCGGGTTCACCGGCGGCATCGTACCCGCGACGGCGGCGCGGAGGCGGCCTCGCGGGCCTCGGGGGGCACCTGCACGCCGGCGCCCGCCGTCGCCACGCCGGCTGCGCGCGCGTGATATCGTCGCACCGTGCCCGACGAGCCCATCGTCGCCTTCCAAGACGTCGACGCAGAACGGTTGCTCGGCGCCCTGTGCGCCACCGTCACCGGCGACGGCCCCCGCGCGGTCCGCCTGCGCACGAGCGCCAGCCAGTGCGTCGTCGACGAGCCGAGCGACGTCGCCGCCGCGCGCTGGTTCCAGTCGCTGGTCGAGATGGCCTACCTGGTCGCCTCCGCCGACGGCTTCTCGCCCGAGGAGCGGGCCTCGCTGGCGAAGCTGATCGAGCTGGCCACCGGCCGCGCCGTCGATCACGAGCTGCTCGAGGTCCACCTCGCCGAGCTGGAGGTGCAGGCCCACGTGCTCGGCCGCCACGAGCGGGTCGCGCGCGCGGCCGCCGAGGTCCGCGATCAGCCGAGCGTCGACGACGCGCTCGCCTTCGCGGCGCTGGTCGCGATGGCCGACGGCACCATGGCCGCCCCCGAGCGCGACGCCCTCATCGAGCTGGCCGGTCACCTCGACATCGAGCCGGTGCAGGTCGAGGCGCTCCTGACCGTGCTCGTCGAGGACGTGGAGAGGCGGCTGCGATGAGCTACGTCAACCACCTGGCCAAGGAGATCAACGCGAAGGTGGTCTACTACGGCCCCGGCCTGTGCGGGAAGACGACGAACCTGCAGCACATCTTCGGGCGCACGCGGCCCGACTCGAAGGGCAAGCTGATCACGCTCGCGACCGAGACCGAGCGCACGCTGTTCTTCGACTTCCTGCCGATCGACCTCGGCACCGTGCGCGGCTTCAAGGTGCGCCTGCACCTCTACACGGTGCCGGGCCAGGTCTTCTACGACGCCAGCCGCAAGCTGGTGCTGCGCGGCGCCGACGGCATCGTCTTCGTCGCCGACTCGCAGACGAACCGGTTCGAGGCGAACGTCGAGAGCGTCGAGAACCTGAGCGTCAACCTGGCGGAGATGAACTGCCCGCCGCTCGACCGGCTCCCGTACGTCGTGCAGTACAACAAGCGGGACCTGCCGGAGGTCGACTCGATCGAGTACCTCCGCGAGCACCTGAACCCGACCGGCGCGCCCGAGTTCGAGGCGTGCGCGTCGAAGGGCGAGGGCGTGTTCGAGACGCTGAAGGGCGTGTCGCGGCTCGTGCTCAAGCGACTGTCGCAACAGGAGTGACGCCGATGCGATCGATGCTGGCGATGTCGGTGGCGCTGGTGCTGGCGGTGGGGCTGGGCGCGGCCGCGTGCGGCGGCGGCGACGACGGCGCGGCGTCGGTCGATGCCGGCCTCGACGGCAACGGCCGGCCGACCGTGTTCGGCGGCGACCGGCCGACGACGCTGCAGGTGCCGGTCACCTTCGACGCGTCGAAGAAGTACCCGCTCCTGCTCATCCTCCACGGCTACGGCGTCAACGGCTACATCCAGCAGCTCTACTTCGGGCTGTCCGACGTGGCGGACACCGGCGACATGCTGGTGCTGGCGCCCGACGGCACCAAGGACACCCAGGGCAGCCAGTTCTGGAACGCGGACCCGGCGTGCTGCGACTTCGGCCACACCGGCGTCGACGACGTCGGCTACCTCGGCAAGCTGATCGACGACGTCTCGGCGGCGTGGCCGGTCGACCCGGCGCGCATCATGGTCGTCGGCCACTCGAACGGCGCCTTCATGGCGTACCGGATGGCGTGCGACCGCGCGGACGTGATCGGCGCGATCGCCGGGCTGGCCGGGCACGCGGCGAGCGCGGGGGTGGCGTGCGCGCCGGCGCGGCCGGTGAGCGTGCTGCACCTGCACGGCACCGCCGACGAGGAGGTGCCGTACACGACCGGCGACTTCGGCGGCGTGACGTCGCCGGGCGCGGTCGACAGCGTGGCCGCGTGGGCGACGCTGAACGGCTGCACGGGGACGCCCGCCGACGCCGGCCGCAAGGACCTCGACTCGTCGCTGCCGGGGCTGGAGACGACGGTGAGCGTGACCGGCGGCTGCCCGGCGACCGGCGCGGCCGAGCTGTGGACGATCGTCGGCGCGACGCACATCCCGCAGTTCACGCCCGAGTTCAAGACCGACCTCATCGACTGGCTGACCGCGCACCACCGCTGACGCCGCCCGTCGCGCGCCGGGCGCCTCGCGGCGTCCGAGCGTCAGTCGAAGACGACGGTCTTGTTGGCGTAGGTGAGGATGCGATCGTCGAGGTGCCAGCGGACGGCGGCGGCGAGCACGACCTTCTCGAGATCGCGGCCCTTGCGGACCAGATCGTCGACGGTGTCGCGGTGCGAGCAGCGGGTCACGCCCTGCTCGATGATCGGGCCCTCGTCGAGCTGGGCGGTGACGTAGTGCGCGGTGGCGCCGACCAGCTTGACGCCGCGCTCGTGCGCCTGCCGGTACGGGTTGGCGCCGATGAACGCCGGCAGGAACGAGTGGTGGATGTTGATGATCCGGTGCGGGTAGCGCTCGACGAAGGCGGGGGTGAGGATCTGCATGTAGCGGGCGAGCACGATCAGCTCGACGCCGGCGTCGTCGAGCAGCTTCCACTGCAGCGGCTCCTGCTCGGCGCGGGTGGCGGCGGTGACGGGCACGTGGTGGAACGGCACGCCGAAGTGCGCGGCGACCGGCGCGAGGTCGGCGTGGTTCGACACCACCATCGCGACGTCGCCCTGCAGCTCGCCGGCCTGCTGGCGGATGAGCAGGTCCCACAGGCAATGATCGTACTTCGACACGAAGATGGCGAAGCGCCGCCGGCGCTGGCCGTACGCCAGCCGCCAGGTCATGCCGGAGCGGCTCGCCACCTCGCCGAGGCCGTGCTCGAGCGCGACCCGATCGGTGTTGAGCGTCGACAGATCGAAGCGGATGCGCTGGAAGAACATCCCGGCCAGCGGGTCGGTGTGCTGGTCGGCGTCGAGGATGTTGGCGCCGTGCCCGTAGAGGACCTGGGCCAGCGAGGCCACCAGCCCCTTGCGATCGGGACAGGAGACCAGGAGCGTCGCGACATGATCGGCCATGCCCGATGGTATCGGCTGCCGGGCATCGCCACCTGCCCGCGCGCGCCCGGCTTCCTCACCTCCATCAGGTGAGCGAGACTGGCGCCGATGCCCTACGTCACCTTCCTGCTCGACCTGGTCGCGGACGACGGCCGGCTGGTGCCCGGCACGCTGCGCGACGCGCCGGATCCGGCGTGCGCGCCGGCCAGCGCCTTCCAGTGGAAGGTGACCTGCGATGACGCCGGCTTCGTCGTCGTGCGCGCGCTCGACGGCACGCACGCGCGCGTGCTCGCGACCGCGAGGTGGGACGGCGCGCTCCGCGACCGCGAGCAGCGCGGCGGCGAGCCGAACGACGCGCAGTGGCAGCGGGTCGCGCTCGCGCTCGGCCACGCGCTCGACGGGCGGGCCGCGCACGACGACGGCCCGGTCCACCTCGAGTCGCCGGGCCCCGAGGAGCTGAAGGGCCTGCGCGCGTCGCCGCCGATGGCGCCGCAACCGCCGCCGGGCGGGACGGCGGACGGGACGGCGGGCCTGCCGGCCGACGCGAGGGCCGGGATCCGCCGCGCGAGGCAGCAGGAGCGGCGCGCGCGCGATCCGAGGCGGCGCGATCGCGCGACGCTG
>DASZXE010000991.1:0-3456 GCA_035546475.1 Kofleriaceae bacterium | reverse complement strand
GGCGGGCGCGGCCGGCGCGTGCGCGCGCACCGCGACCGACATCGCCTCGACGAGCGCGAGCGGATCATCGGTCCGCAGGAACGGGATCGGCGCGCCGATCACCGGCGCGTCGGGCGAGCCGCCGACGGCGTGCGTCGCCCGTGCGGCGCGCGGCGCCTGGTTCATGAACTCTCGGTTGTTGTGCATCATGGCGGTCGCGAGCTGCGTCGCCTGCTCGCTCGTCAGCGGCTGGTTCTTGACCTCGTCGCTGAGCGCGTTGAGCGCCCGCCACTGCGAGCTGCTGTCGATCTGCGCGGCGAGCGAGTGGAGCTTCTGCGCGAGCGTCGGCGGCTGGCCGCCGCGGCCGGGCCTCATCAGATCCGCCGCCATCGGCGGGATGTCCTCGTCGACCGACTGGCGGGCGAGGACGACGTGGATGCCGCCGGCGGCGAGCTGCCCCTCGATCGTCGACGGATCGCCGGCCGGCGCGGACGGGCCGCCGCCTCCCTGATCCGGCGCCGGCTGCGCGTCGGGCGCGGCGCCGGCGACCTGCCGCTGCACGCCGGCGGCCTGGCGCTGCACCCCGGCGCCGCCGCCGTGATAGGCGTCGAGCAGGTCGGCGGCCGACTCGCCGCGCACGACCCGATCGGCCACCGCGTCGGCGTGCCGCTCGTGGGCGTCGCCCTCCTCGCCGACGCCGCCGCGCAGGTGGACGCCGGCGCGCTGCTGCACCACGTGCGCCGCCTCGTGGGCGGCGGTGTGCAGGTCGGGGCTGGCGCGGAACGCGACCTTGTTGCCGGTGGCGTACGCCTCGGCGCCGATCGACGTCGCGGCGGTGGCGGCGTCGCCGCCGACGAACGCGCCGATGCCGCCGACGTCGTGGCGGGCGCCGAACGAGCGCTGGATCGCGTCGGCGTGGGGGAGCGAACCGCCGGCGCCCGCGACGCCGCGCGCGGCCAGGTCGTGGACCTGCGCCGGATCGTCGGTGACCGCGCCGGGGCCGGTCGCGCGCTGCACCGGCGCGCCGAGGAGGTGCGCGGCGAACGGGTCGTCGGCGGGCGGGACGTCGATGGTGGCGGCGGAGCCGGCGGCGACCTCGAGCGCGGGCGACGAGCCGGCGGGGCCCGCGGCGCGGCGGCGCTGGAGTTGCTGGGTCAGCGACCGCTGGCCAGGCGTTCCGCCGTCGGTGGTCGCGGCCGCGCCGCTCGGATTCTCGCTGGTCGGGAACGCGCGCATCGGAGCCTCCTGCCGATCGTTATCTACGCGCCGACCCTGACGGATCTACCCACCCGGCCGGCAAGCTTCGACGTCGCGCGCCCCGATGGTATGGCGGCTCACGCGCGCGCGGGGCCCGCGGCTGGCGGACCGGAACGGATGATCAGGGGGGTGTGTTAGCGATGAGGGGTGAGGCTGCTGCACACGTCCGACTGGCACCTGGGGCACCTGCTCCATGACCTGCCGCGCGAACGCGAGCACGCGGCGTTCCTCGCGTGGCTGCTCGACGTCGTCGAGGCGGAGCGGATCGACGGGCTCCTCGTCACCGGCGATGTCTTCGACAGCGGCAACCCGCCGGCCAGCGCGCAGGCGGCGTGGTTCGGCTTCCTGGCGGACGCGCACCGGCGGCGGCCGGGGATGACGATCGTCGCGATCGCCGGCAACCACGACTCGCCGTCGAGGATGGTGGCGCCGGCGCCGCTCTACGCGGGCGTGCGGGCCCACGTGGTCGGCGCGCTGCCGCGGGCGGGCGCCGGATCGATCGATGTCGAGCGGCTGCTGGTGCCGATCGAGGGGGCCGACGGCGAGGTCGGCGCGTGGGCGGTGGCGGTGCCGTTCTTGCGGCCGTTCGACCTCGACGGCGAGCCGGCGGAGGCCACGCGCGAGGTCTACCGGCAGGCGCTGGCGGCGGCGCGCGCGCGGCGGCGGCCCGGGCAGGCGATCGTCGCGATGGGCCACCTGCACCTGACGCGCGGCGAGGTGTCGCCGGGGTCGGAGCGGCGGCTGGCGGCGGCCGGCGGGCTCGAGGCGATCGACGGCCAGCTCGGCGAGCTGTTCGCCGGCGTCGCCTACGTCGCGCTCGGCCACCTGCACAAGGCCCAGCGGGTCGGGCGCGAGCACGTGCGCTACGCGGGGTCGCCGATCCCGCTGGCGATGGGCGAGGCGGAGTACCGCCACCAGGTGGCGATCGTCGAGCTGGAGGGCGGCGAGGTGTCCGGGATCCGGACGTTGCCGGTGCCGCGCACGGTCGAGCTGGTGCGGGTGCCGCGGCGGGGGGCGGCGCCGCTGGCCGACGTGCTGCGCGAGCTGGCGGTGCTGCCGGAGGCGATCGACGGCGAGGAGCCGGACGCCCGGCCGTTCCTCGAGGTGCGCGTGCGGCTGGCGGGGCCGACGCCGCACCTGCGCGCGCAGATCGAGGAGGCGACCCGCGGCAAGCGGCCCCGGCTGGTGAAGATCACCAGCGAGGCGGCGGGCGACGGCCGCGCGCTCGCCGAGGCGCTGCCCGCCGAGGTGCTGGCCGAGCTCGACCCGCGCGAGGTGCTGCGCCGGCGCTGGCGGCGCCAGCACGACGGCGAGCTGCCGGCGCCCGTGCTGGCCGCCTTCGAGCGGCTGCTCGCCGAGGTGGAGGCGTCGTCGTGAGGGCCGGCGGCGAGGAGCGGCGCGCGCCGAGCGGGCTCCGGGGTCGCGCCCGGGACGACGCGGCTTGCGGGACGCGCGCGAGCAGGCCGGAGGGACGGCCATGAGGATCCTCGCCATCCGCGGGCAGAACCTGGCGAGCCTCGAGCGATCGTTCGAGGTCGCGCTCGACGAGGAACCGCTGGCGTCGGCGGGGCTGTTCGCGATCACCGGCAACACCGGCGCGGGCAAGAGCACGCTGCTCGACGCGATGTGCGCCGCGCTGTTCGACCGCACGCCGCGCCTCGAGGGGCGCAGCCCGTTCAAGGTCGGCCGCGGCGAGGAGGACCAGCGGGTCGGCGCGTTCGACGTCCGCGCGCTCCTGCGGCGCGGCGCCGGCGAGGGCTGGGCCGAGGTCGACTTCGAGGGCAAGGACCGGCGCCGCTACCGCGCGCGGTGGGAGGTGCACCGGGCGCGCCGGCGCGCCGACGGCAAGCTGCAGGACCAGCAGATGCTCCTGCGCCGCGTCGACGACGGCGTGGCCCTCGGCGGCACGCGCGGCGAGACGCTGCGCGCGATCGAGTCGGCGCTCGGGCTGTCGTTCGAGCAGTTCAAGCGGTCGGCCTTGCTCGCGCAGGGCGAGTTCGCCGCGTTCTTGCGGGCGGAGAGCAGCCAGCGGGCGGCGTTGCTCGAGCGGATGACCGGCACCGCGCTGTACGGCGCGCTGTCGATCGCGGCGCACCGGCGCGGGGCGGAGCTGGCGGCGGAGCGGCGGGCGCGGCGGAGCGAGGTCGACGCCGCCGTCGTGCTCGACGACGAGCGGCGGGCGGCGCTCGAGGCCGAGGCGGCCGGCGCCGAGGGGCGGAC
>DASZXE010000990.1:0-5159 GCA_035546475.1 Kofleriaceae bacterium | reverse complement strand
TTCGAGTCCGCCGACCACCCTTTGAGCGCCTGGCTCGCCCGCGCCGTCGAGCTCGCGAAGGACCACGGCGGCGAGGTCGTCTCCGGTCCGAGCGAGTCCGACGACTCGACGAAGATCGGCACGACCGGCGCGGCCGGCGCGTGGCGCGACGCGTTCTTCGCCGCGCCGTACCTCCAGTCCGCGATGCTCTCCATCGGCGTGCTCAGCGACACCTTCGAGACCGCCTGCTCGTGGACGCAGCTCCCCGCGATGCACGCGCGCATCGTCGCCGACGTCCAGCGCGCGCTCGACGAGGAGTGCGGCGGCGGCATCGTGTCGTGCCGGTTCACGCACGTCTATCCCGACGGCCCGGCGCCGTACTACACCTTCCTCGGCCGCGCCCGCCGCGGCGACGAGCTGGCCGCCTGGCGCGAGGTCAAGGCCGCCGTCTCCGAGGCGCTGCACGCCGCCGGCGCGACCATCACGCACCACCACGCCGTCGGCCGCCTCCACCGCCCCTGGTACGACCGCGAGCGCCCGCCGCTCTTCGCCGACGCCCTCCGCGCCGCCAAGCGCACCCTCGACCCCGCCGGCATCCTCAACCCCGGCGCCCTCGTCGACTGACCGCACGGCGGCCGGTCGCCGCGACGCCAGGGCGGTCCGGGCGGAGCGCGGGCGTCATCGGTCGAGCCTGACGGCGTGCGTCGGCGGCGCCGGGGCCGGTCCGGATGGGGATCGGGCGGCGTTGGATGCGGGGAAGAAACGCCGCGGAAACAAGGGCGCGCTACGGTGCGTCGCATGAAGAAGGTCGAGGCGATCATCAAGCCCTTCAAGCTCGACGAGGTGAAGGAGGCGCTGGCCGAGATCGGCGTGCACGGCATGACGGTCAGCGAGGTGAAGGGCTTCGGTCGCACCGGCGGCAAGAAGGAGGTCTACCGGGGGTCGGCGTACGTGGTCGACTTCGTGCCGAAGGTGAAGCTCGAGATCATCGTCACCGACGACGCCGTCCGCCAGGTCGTCACCACCATCACCGAGGCCGCCCGCACCGGGCGCATCGGCGACGGCAAGATCTTCGTCACCCCCGTCGACGAGATCATCCGCATCCGCACCGGCGAGACCGGCGAGGACGCGATCTAGCTCGCCGACACCACAGCAACGTCAACGATAACGACAACGACAACGTTCCAACCGACGCAGCCCCAGCCCAGCCCCCAGGAGATACGGACCATGGACTTCAAGGCCATCAAGGACCTCGCCGAGAAGCACGGCGCGAAGATGATCGACGCCAAGTTCGTCGACTTCCTCGGCTCGTGGAAGCACCTCACCTATCCGATCGATCGCCTCCAGGAAGGCCTCGAGGACGGCTTCGGCTTCGACGGCTCGTCGGTGGCCGGCTGGCGGGCGATCAACTCGTCCGACATGCTGATGCTGCCCGACGCGTCGACCGCCGTGATCGATCCGTTCCTCGCGACGCCGACGCTCTCGCTCGTCTGCGACGTCGTCGACCCGATCACCCGCGAGCCGTACAGCCGCTGCCCGCGCAGCCTCGCCAAGCGCGCGGTCAACCACCTGCGCTCGACCGGCGTCGCCGACACCGCGTTCTTCGGCCCCGAGGCCGAGTTCTTCGTGTTCGACAGCGTCCGCTACGACGAGACCTCGCACCACAGCTTCTTCGCCGTCGACTCCGACGAGGGCGGCTGGAACAACCGCCGCGAGGAAGGCGGCCGCAACCTCGGCAGCAAGACGCCGACCAAGGGCGGCTACTGCACCGTCGCCCCGCTCGACACGCTGTCCGATCTCCGGACACAGATGGTGCTGCACATGCAGCAGGTCGGCATCGTGATCGAGACGCACCACCACGAGGTGGCGTCGGCCGGTCAGTGCGAGATCGACATGAAGTACGAGACGCTGGTCAAGATGGCGGACCAGGTGCTCTGGTACAAGCACATCGTCAAGAACGTCGCCCGCAAGGCCGGCAAGACGGCGACCTTCATGCCGAAGCCGCTCTACGGCGACAACGGCAGCGGCATGCACACGCACCAGTCGCTGTGGAAGGAAGGCAAGCCGCTCTTCGCCGGCGACAGCTACGCCGGCATGTCGGAGCTCGCGCTCTACTACATCGGCGGCCTGCTCAAGCACGCCGGCGCGATCTGCGCGTTCGCCAACCCGACGACCAACAGCTACCGCCGGCTGGTCCCCGGCTACGAGGCGCCGGTCAACCTGGCGTACTCGGCGCGCAACCGCTCGGCGTCGATCCGCATCCCGATGTACTCGAGCTCGCCGAAGGCGAAGCGGCTCGAGCTGCGGTCGCCCGATCCGAGCTGCAACCCGTACCTCGCGTTCGCGGCGATGATGATGGCCGGCCTCGACGGCATCGAGCACCGCATCCACCCCGGCGAGCCGCTCGACAAGGACCTCTACTCGCTGTCGCCCGAGGAGCTGAAGGAGGTGCCGCACGTCCCCGGCTCGCTCGACGGCGCGCTCGACGCCCTCCGCCACGATCACGGCTTCCTGCTCAAGGGCGACGTCTTCTCGACGGACCTGATCGACGCGTGGATCGAGTACAAGAGCGAGGCGGAGGCCGACCACGTCCGCCTGCGCCCCGTGCCCGCGGAGTACCACCTCTACTACGATTGCTGAGGGGCCGAGCCACCCGCGGGCTCCGGGAACCGGGAGTCCGGGAGCCTCGTCGGGCGGGCCGGGCGCCGCCCGGGCGCGGATCCCGGGCCGCGGGGCTCGCGGAACGCGCCAGGAGCGACCCTGACGGCGCGCAGGGGCGCCTGACCTTCCTTCACTCGCGGGTACGTCCCGGGCAGCGGTTCTGCAACGGGCCACACCAAGGTTACAGGTTGTCGCGGGAGGCCCAGGTCGCTTGAATCCGCGAGCGGAACCCACCTATAATCTCGGGAATTCCGGGGGCGTACGCCCCACATCGCCCCCTCGCGTGACCCTGGCGTGACCCTGACCTCGCTTCGCGAACGTCTGCTCGTCGACTCCTTTCGCTGGGCGCCGACCGGGCTGTATTCCGCACTGGTCGGATGGGGCGCGCGCACCCGGCTCCCGCGGCCCCTGCGGGCGCCGCTCTACGGCGCGTTCGCCCGCGCGGTCGACGCGCGCACCGACGAGGCCGGCGCGCCGCTGTCGGAGTACGCGAGCTTCGGCGACTTCTTCGCCCGCCACCTGCGGCCGGGAGTCCGGCCGATCGCCGACGGCGAGCTGGTGTCGCCGTGCGACGGGCTGGTCGCGTCGGCCGGACCGATCGCCGGCGAGACCCTCGTCCAGGCAAAAGGCCGGGACTACACCGTCGGCGAGCTCGTCGTCGACGAGACGCTTGCGCAGGCGGTGCACGACGGCCAGTTCGCGACGATCTATCTGTCGCCGCGCGACTACCACCGCGTGCACGCGCCGGCCGCCGGCGTGCTGCGCGGCTACCACTACGTGCCGGGCAAGAAGTGGCCGGTGAGCCTGCCGTTCGTGCGCGGCGTCGACCGGCTGTTCGCCGTCAACGAGCGGGTCGTGATCGAGCTGACGACCGCGTGGGGCCGCGCGGCGGTCGTGATGGTCGCGGCCGCCGGCGTCGGCAACGTCTGGCTCACCCACCTCGGCGACGGCGGCGGCGACACCCGCGCGTGGCGCAGCGCCGCGGTGCCGCACCGCGAGGAGGCGAGCGTGCCGCTCGCGCCCGGCGACGAGCTCGGCGCGTTCCTGCTCGGCTCGACGGTGATCATCCTCCTGCCGGCGGGCGCGCCGCGCCTCCACCTCGGCGAGGGCGACGTGGTGCGGGTCGGCCAGGCGCTCGACGCGGCCGGGGAGCGGCGCTCGTGAGCCGGCGCAGCGACGACGACGGCGACGGCGAGGAGCAGGGAGGCGAGCGGCCACGCCGCCGCCGCCGCGCCGGAGGCCTGCGCATCCCGTCGGACAACGTCCCGCGCCACAGCGGCTCGCAGCCGGTGGTCGCGCCGGTGCCGGAGGATCCGGGGCTCGCCGTGTCGATCGCCTACGCGTTCGGCGACGACGCGTCGGGGCCGCGGCCGCGTCTCGAGGACGAGTCGGGCGACGACACCACCGCGATCGGCGCGCGGCCGGAGGCGCCGCCGACGTTCCCGTCGCTCGACGACATCGTGCCCGACGGACGGACGCGGCAGATGCCGGCGATCAGCCTCGAGGCGCTCGGCCTGTCGGCGGAGGACGACCCCGGCGCGATCACGCACGTCGGCCCGCCGGCCGCGCCGCCCGCGCCCGAGCCGGTGCCCGACGGCGTCGACGTGGTGATCGACGACGACGACACCGGCAACCAGCTCGCGCCGGCGCCGCCGGGCTCGCCGCCCGGCCCCGCGATGGTGACGGTGCCGGTGCCGCGCATCGCGATGCCGGCCGACGGCGCGAGCCGCGACGGGGCCGGCGGCGGAAGCGACAGCGACGTCGCGGTGGTCAGCGCGCCGGCGATCCGCCGCATCCTGCCGTCGATGCCGCCCGGCGCGACCGCGCTGTCCGAGGACGATCTCGAGGAGGTCGTCGATCCGGGCGCGGGGCCGATCGCGTCGCCGCGCGGTGGGCGCCGCCACCCGGCGACCGTGCCGATGCGGTCGGGCGGCTCCGACGGGGCGGCCGGCGTCGCCGGCGAGCGCACGACGACGCCGATGCCGGTGGTGTCGCCGTCGGAGGCGCTGCCGTCGGTGATCGTCACCTTCTCGCCGACCGGCACCAGCCAGGTGATGACGCCGGCGATGCCGTCGATCCCGCCGGTCCCGCCGGTCCCGCCGATCGCGCCGGGGTCGCCGTCGTCGCCGGGGGCGTCGCCCGCGGTGTCGCCGACCATCCTGCCGGCGATCGCGGCGACGTCGATCCCGATCCCGCCGACGCCGACGATGGTCGGCCCGGCCCCGGCGCCGATGCCGCCGCCGATGCCGGAGTCGCCGATCTCCGCGAGCGACAGCCTCAGCGACGGCTGGACGCTGCCGGTGCCCGACGGCCTCGGCGAGGCAGAGCCGGTGGGCCTCGGCCCCGCCGACGCGGTGCTCGAGGACGTCGCCGAGCCGGTGCCGACCGCCGCGGATCCGAGCGACAGCGGCGAGATCCTGGCCGCCGAGCTCGTCGACGACGAGGAGCACGCGCGCGCGGCGCCGGTCACCACGATCGCGCCGGCGCCGACCGCCCCGAACGCCCCGCCGGTGCCGCCC
>DASZXE010000989.1:0-2127 GCA_035546475.1 Kofleriaceae bacterium | reverse complement strand
CGGCCGGCTCGCCGCCGCGCTGGTGCGGCCCGGCCGCGCCGTCTCGCTGGTCGACGCCGAGCCGGCCGCGGTCAAGCGGCCGCCCGCCGACGTGACGATGGTCGAGCAGCCGCCCGCCGACCGCTCGCTCGCGGCGGTCGTCGCCGTCGGGCTCGGCGAGCGCGACGACTGGGACGCGACGCTCGCGACCTGGTCGCGCTGGGTGGTCGACGGCGGCGGCGTGGTCATGGTCGATCGCGGCCCCGCCATCGAGCTCTCGCGCCGCGCGCTGTGCGGCGGCCTCACCGCCCTCGAGCAGCGCGTCGCCGGCCGCTGGATCGTCACCAGCGGCCTCGTCAGCGACCTGTAGCCCCCGCTCGCGCCGGCGGACGGCGTGGTGCGCGGCGTGCGCTTTCTGCGTCGGGGCCGGTGCGCTGCCGGCGTATGCTCGGCGGCAGGAGGCGAGGCGATGCGTGCAACTCGACGATGTCCGTCGACACGCTGATCGAGCAGCACCGCCGCGGCGGCGCGGGCGAGTGCAAGCAGAAGGGCGCCGGCGACGGCATCGCCACCGTGAACCGCAACGCGTTCAAGGACCTGCTCGACGACCTCGTCCGCAAGAAGAGCGACACGCCGCCGTGGGACTGCACGCTGCTGTTCCAGACCCGCGACGCCGATCGCAACCTGACCTTCGCGCACTTCGAGCACGTCGAGTCGGCGACCACGCGCGGCGGCACGACCACCATCACGACCACGAACGGCCTCGATCAGGGCAACCAGTCGACGACCGTGCCGGCCTCGCCGGGCAGCAACACCTGGACCGCCACGCCGGGCGGCTCGCCGCCGATGTCGCTGAGCGGCAGCACGTCGGCGAACGCCGACCTCTACCGCCGCACCGTGCCGCCGGTGGGCAACGTCACGCTCGTCTGCTGCCGCTGACCCGGCCCGCGAGCCCGCGCGTGCGCGGCCGCTACTCGGGCTTGTGCGGGATCTTGCCCCACTCCATGCCGACACCGAACATCATGCCGGTGTCGTGCTCGGTGCGGACGAGGCGGAAGAGCAGGTGGGCATCGAAGGTGCGCGTCGGCGACTCGTCGCGCGGCATCAGCTCGTAGCCGAGGCGCAGGCCGAGCGCCGCCTCGGGGACGACGTCGCGGCCGACCGCGGGGCCGTGGATGTACGCGGCGCCGATCGTCGCGTCGGCGTCGGCGTAGAAGCGGATCGTGTGCGCGAGCGTGGCGTCGCCGAGGTTGACCCGCAGGCCGACGCGCCCGCGATGCCCGCGGCCGGCGCTCGGCTTCGGCGAGCCCGCCGGCGCCATCGCATCACCGCCGCTGGGGTCGCCGTCGTCGGGCCGCAGGAGGAACAGGTACTCGTACTCGGCGATGCCGTGCAGCGACGCGCCGAAGCGCAGGCCGCCCTGCAGGCCGAAGCCGAAGCCGCTGGCCGGGCCGGCGACGGTCACGCCCATGCGGAAGCCGAGCTCGTTGCCGAGCGGCGTGTGCGGCTTCTTCGGCGGCGGCGGGGTCGGCGGCGGCGGCGGCGGATCGTGGGCGATGAAGATCTGCTCGTGGTCGTAGCCGACCGGGTGGGCGGCGGCGCGGCCGGCACCGGCGGCGGCGAGCGCGAACGTCACCGTGGCCGCGACGAGGGCGAGCGAGGCGCGGGCGGTCACCATGACACTCCGAACTGGCCGATGAAGGCGGTGTCGCCGCCGTGGTGTCCGGCCGGCGGACAGGTTCCGTGGCACAGCGAGGCGGTCGCCGCGTCGTCGATCGGCGGCTGCACGATCACCTTCACGGCGAGGCGGATCGCGAGCAGCGGCGCCTGGAAGCCGCGGATCTGCCAGCCGGCGCCGACCGACAGGTCCGGGCGGGTCAGCGTGCCGCCGCCGTTCCACCAGGTGCGCGTCACGCCGCCGCCACCCTCGACGTACAGCTCGATCGCCGCGCTGGAGTCGGGCTCGACCGCGCGCAGCACGCGGCGCGCGCCGAAGCCGAGCCGGACGTCGAAGCCATCGGTGCCGGCGGTGCCGGCGGGAGGCGTCGTCGTCGTCGCGCCGGCGGCGGCGGTGCCGGCCGCGGCGCCGGGGCCGGTCGCGCCCGCCAGCGGCGCCGGCACGACCGACAGCGCGGTCCACTCGATCAG
>DASZXE010000988.1:0-13891 GCA_035546475.1 Kofleriaceae bacterium | reverse complement strand
GCCGAAGACCCGCTCGAGGCGGGTCAGCAGCTCGTCCGACGGCGCGACGAGCCAGCGGTCGCCGAGCGCGATCACCGTCTCCGACCGCTGCGGGATCATCAGGCGCACGACCGCCTGGCAGGAGCCGCGCGGCGCCGCCATCAGGATCGACCGCAGCTCCTCGACCTGCGCCTTGGTCACCGCGTCGGCGTTCAGGTGGATGTCGACCCGCGACGTCTTCTGCGCCCGGAGCTGCGCGATCGGCACCGCGTCCTCGAGCAGGATCTTCCACTCCGCCTGCTCGGCGCTCCCCTCGTTCTGCACCTTGCCGGTGCACAGGATCGGCTCGTCGCAGACGAGCACGTGGCGCACCTTCTCGAACGTCTTCGGGAAGCAGACGACCTCGAGCTGGCCATTCTGATCCTCGAGGACGAAGCGGGCCATCTTGTCGCCCTTCTTCGTCACCATCTCCCGGTACTGCGCGACGATGCCGCCGATCGACGCCTCGCC
This sequence comes from Kofleriaceae bacterium, assembly GCA_035546475.1. Lineage (GTDB taxonomy): Bacteria > Myxococcota_A > Polyangia > Haliangiales > Haliangiaceae > UBA2376. The sequence goes on along the minus strand of DASZXE010000988.1, from coordinate 13,402 downwards.
CGCGCCCCTCTCGCCCTCGGCGAACGACGCCGTCGTCGCCGACGCGTAGCGCGAGAGATCGCCCCGGTAGCGGTCGAGCGGGTGGCCCGAGATGTAGAAGCCGAGCGCCTCCTTCTCGAACGCCAGGAGCTGCTTGACCGGCCACGGGTCGGTCGCCGGGTACGTCTCCGGCATCGCCGCCGACGGCGCCGCCGGCGCCCCCGCCGCCGCCGCCGGCGCCGGCCCCGCCAGCAGCCCGAACAGCGACGTCTGCCCGCTGCGCCGGTCGCGCTGATCGCTCGCCCCCTGCTCGAGCGCGCCGTCGAGCGCCGCCAGCAGCAGCGCCCGGTGCCGTCCGCCGCCGACCGGCCCGTCGAACGCGCCGCTCTTGATGAGCGCCTCGATCACGCGCCGGTTGCACTTCTGGGTGTCGACCCGCCGGCAGAAGTCGTAGATCGACGCGAAGCCGCCGCCGTCCTTGCGCGCCTCCAGCACCGCGTCGACCGCCGTCGAGCCGACGCCCTTCACCGCGCCGAGCCCGAAGCGGATCACCTTGCCGCCCTGCGCGTCGGCGCGCTGGGTGACCGTGAAGTCGGACTCCGACTCGCCGACGTCGGGCCGCTCCACCACGAGCCCCATCGCCCGCGCCTCGGCGATGAACTTGACGATGTTGTCGACGTTGTCCGAGTCGCACGACATCAGGCCCGCCATGAACTCGTGCGGGTAGTGGTGCTTCAGGTACGCCGTCTGGTAGGTCACCCACGCGTACGCCGCCGAGTGCGACCGGTTGAAGCCGTAGCCGGCGAAGAAGGCGATCAGCTCGAAGACCTGGTCGGCGATGCGGGCGTCCACGCCCTTCGCCACCGCGCCCTCGAGGAACCCCGCCTTCTCCTTGTCCATGATCTCCTTGTTCTTCTTGCCCATCGCGCGGCGGAGGAGATCCGCTTTGCCGAGCGAGTACCCGGCCAGGACCTGGGCGATCTGCATCACCTGCTCCTGGTAGACGATGACGCCGTAGGTGTCGGCCAGGACCTCCGTCAACGACGGGTGCGGGTACTCGACCTTCTTCTTGCCGTGCTTGCGGTCGATGAAGTCGTCGACCATGCCGCCCTCGAGCGGCCCCGGCCGGTAGAGCGCGACCGCGGCGACGATGTCCTCGAGGCAGTCCGGCTTGAGCTTCTTCAGGATCTCGCGGAAGCCGCTCGACTCGAGCTGGAACACGCCGGTCGTGTCGCCGCGCGAGATCATCTTGTAGACGTCGGCGTCGTCCTTGGGGATGAGCGCGATGTCGAACGGCTCGGTCGCCGATCCCGGCGCGACCTGCGCCCGCTGGGCGTTGATGAGCCGCACCGCCGTCTGGATGACGGTCAGCGTCTTCAGGCCGAGGAAGTCGAACTTGACCAGGCCGGCCTTCTCGACCTCCTTCATCGCGAACTGGGTGACGATCTCGCCGTTCTGCCCGCGGAAGCACGGCACGTACTCCCACACCGGCTTCTGGGCGATGACGACGCCGGCCGCGTGCATGCCGGCGTGGCGGTTCAGGCCCTCGAGCGCCGCCGCGATGTCGAGCAGCTCGCGGTGCATCGGGCTGTCGTTGTAGAGCTGCTTCAGCTCGGGCGTCTGCTCGATCGCCTCCTTGACCGGCGGGCTCTTGCCCTGCACCGGCTCCGGCACCAGCTTCGCCAGCTTGTCGGCCTCGGCGAACGGGATCTCCATCGCGCGCGCGATGTCGCGGATCACGCCGCGCGCCTTCAACTGGTGGAACGTCGCGATCTGCGCGACGCGGTCCTTGCCGTACTTCTCCTCGACGTACTTGATGACCTCGCCGCGCCGGTTCATGCAGAAGTCGACGTCGAAGTCCGGCATCGAGATGCGCTCGGGGTTGAGGAACCGCTCGAACAGCAGCTTGAACTCGATCGGATCGATGTCGGTGATGCCCATCGCGAAGGCGACGCACGAGCCGGCGCCCGAGCCGCGGCCGGGGCCGACCGGGATGCCATGCTCCTTCGCCCAGTTGATGAAGTCCCAGACGATGAGGAAGTAGCTGGAGAACCCCATCTTCTGGATGACGCCCAGCTCGCGCTTGCACCGCTCGCGGTACTGGTCGGCGTCGAAGGCGAGGCCGACCTTGCGGAAGTGGGCGAACCGCCGCTCGAGCCCGCGCTCGACCACGCGGACGATCGCGTCGTCGACCGACTCGCCGTCGGGCGCCTGGTACTTCGGCAGGTAGTTCTCGCCGAACTTCTGCTTGACGTTGCAGCGCTTCGCGATCGCGACGGTGCTCTCGAGCGCCTGCGGCACCGACATGAAGTCGGTGTTCATCTCGGCCGGGCTCTTCAGGTAGTAGCTGTCGACCTGGTGCTTGAGCCGCCGCTCGTCGTTCAGGCTCTTGCCGGTCTGGATCGCCATCAAGACCTCGTGGGCGGCGGCGTCGGCGCGGTCGACGTAGTGGCAGTCGTTGGTCGCGACCAGCGGGAGGTCGAGCTTGGCGGCCATCTTGACCAGCGCCTCGTTCAGCTCCTGCTGCTCGGCGGTGCGGGTCGGCATCAGCTCGAGGAAGTAGTTCCCCTTGCCGAAGATGTCCTGGTACTCGAGCGCGGCCTGCTCGGCCGCCTCGACGCCCTGCTTCTGCAGCGTCTGGGCGACCTCGCCGCCCAGGCACGCGCTCATCGCGATGATGCCCTCGTGGCGCTCGCGCAGGATCTGCTTGTCGATGCGCGGGTTGTAGTAGAAGCCCTCGAGGTACCCCATCGAGTTGAGGTAGGAGAGGTTCTTGTAGCCGACCTCGTTCTCGGCGAGGAGGACGAGGTGGTAGTTGCGCCGGTTGGTGCGGTCGTGGCGGTCGCTGGCGGCGACGTACGTCTCGCAGCCGAAGATGACCTTGACGTCGTGGGCCTTGGCCTCGGTGTAGACGTCGATCGCGCCGAACATGTTGCCGTGGTCGGTGACCGCCACGGTGTCCATGCCGCGCTCCTTGAGGCGCGGGAAGAGGTCCTTCACCCGGATGGCGCCGTCGAGCAGGCTGTACTGGGTGTGGACGTGCAGGTGCGTGAAGTCGGCCATCGCAGCCGCGCACTCTACCAGCCGGGTCTGTTACTCCCGCGCGTGATGTGCCGTCACCGCGCGCGGGCCGCCCCGCTCGCCGGCGCCGTCGGGGCGCGACGGGCTCACATCGCCGTCACGGTCAGCGTGAAGCCGCCCTCCTGGGTGGCGTCGAACGAGTCGACGATGATGTAGTAGGTGCCGGCCGCCGCCGGCGTGTACATGAACGACTCGGCGTCGCCCGTGATGCCGGCGTCCGCCCCCGCGAGGCAACTGATCGTCGCCGCGTCGCACACCGCCGCCGCCGTGCCCGGCCCCGCGATCGAGACGCTCGGGTCGAAGTCGGCGGTGACGTTCGAGAGCGCGATCGTGTAGGTCGTGCCGGCGGCGAGCGTGACCTTGTACGCCACGTCCGCGCCCGACTGCGTGAAGCCGGTGCAGTCGGCCGTCTCGAGGCCGGCGGCGTAGTTCGCGGTCGCGCCGCCGGTGGTGCCGTCGACGCCGGTGCCGAGCGTGAGCATCGTCGCGTCCTGGCAGGTGTCGTTCGCCACCTTGTTGATGCAGAGGCCCTTCGCCGTGAGGCCGGCGATCGGCTGGCAGAGCTGGTTGGCGCCGCAGTCGCCGGTCGCGTCGCACGCCTTGCGGCAGATCTCGTCGTCGCCGGCGAACACGTCGCAGACACCGGTCGCGACCGTGTTCGACACCGCGCAGAAGACCGGGCCCGCGGCGCACGTGGCCCCCTGCGCCGCCGGGTCGACCAGCGTCTGATCGGTGTAGCAGAGGTCCCGGCTATCGTTGTCGTAGGCGCAGAACGCGCCCGCCGGGCAGCCGACCGGCGGCGTCGACAGCACGTCGCAGGTGTCGGTGCAGACGTCCGCGCTGCAGACCTGCGAGCCGGTGCAGCCGGCGACCGGGTTGGTGTCGGTGTCGCAGTCCGGGTCGTGCGCCCCGCACGCGCAGTCGCAGGTCGCGCCGTCGTGGTACTTCGGCTTCGCGCACGTCCAGTCGAGGGGGACGCTGTCCGCGTCGAGCGACAGGTTCGGGATCGACAGGCAGGTGCCGCCCTCGACCGGCGTCGAGTGGTACTGGTCGTCGATCGTGACCTCGACGAGGCTCACGTCGGTCAGGCTGCCGACCATCACCTGCTGGGTGATCGGGTCCATCGTCAGGTTGATCGTGCCGCCATCCTGGAACCACTGCTTGGTGACCGTCGAACCTTCGGCGTCGAGCGCGAAGGCGCGGATGCAGGCCGCGCACGTCTCGTAGTTGCTCTGGTTGCCCATCGACAGATCGATCGGGCCGGTCAGGCTCGCCTCGATGCCGTCGTAGAACTCGAGCTGGAGCAGCGAATCGCCGCCGCCGCCGAGATCGGTCGTGAGCTTGCCCGCCCACGACACCGACGTGTCGCTGGCGTCGGCGGCGTCGAAGGCGAAGCCGCCCATCGGCACCAGCGCCGTGCAGGTCGGGCCCGCGTCGATCGGCGGGGCGTCGACCTGCGGCGCGGCGTCGGGCGGGCTGCTGCTGCCGTCATCGCCGCCGCCACAGGCGGACGCGAGCACGACGAGCAGCGTGCCAAGGATCGTGTGGCGGTGACGACGGGTGGATCGCATGCAGTCCACGGTGCCAGAACTGCTCCGCGGTATCCATGGTCGCGGGCGGCGCGGGTGGCCGGCGGTCACCGTTTCTTGTGCCGGTACATGTCGCGGTCGGCGCGGTCGACGAGGGCGTCGATCGACTCGCCGGAGGCGAGCGTCGCGTGGCCGACGGAGATCGACACGGCGAGCTCGGTCCCGCCGGGCACCACGAGGCGCGCCATCCGGCACTGGCGCAGCCGGTCGGCGACCGCGGCGGCGATGCGGGCGTCGGCGCCGCCGAGGATGACGCCGAACTCGTCACCGCCGAGCCGGCCGATGAGGTCGGCGGTCCGCAGCTCGTCGCCGAGCAGGCGCGCGACCTGCCGGAGCGCGGTGTCGCCGAGCTGGTGGCCGTACTCGTCGTTCAGCCGCTTGAAGCGATCGACGTCGATCACCAGCACCGACAGCGGCGTCGGCTCGCGCAGCGCGCGCGCGTGCTCGCGGCGCAGCTCCGCCGTGAAGCCGCGCCGGTTGAGCACGCCGGTCAGCGGATCGATCATCGACCGCCGCTCCAGCTCGCGCTGGTGGTGCAGGCGCCGCAGCGCCGCGGCCACCTTCAGCAGGAGCTCGTCCGGATCGATCGGCTTGCCGAGGTAGTCGTCGGCGCCCGCCTCGAGCCCGGCGAGGCGGCCGTCCCGGCTCGTCATCGCCGACATCAGGATGATCGGGATGTAGGCGGTCGCCGACCGCTCGCGCAGCGTCTGCACCAGCGTGAGGCCGTTGACGCAGGGCATGCGCACGTCGCTCAGCACCAGCGCCGGCGCCTCGCGCTCGACGCTGGCGAGCGCCTCGGTGCCGCTGTCCGCCGTCTCGACGGCATGTCCGTGCTGCCGCAACAGCTCCGCGACGGCGTCGAGGGAGACGGCGTCGTCGTCCACGACCAGGATGCGGTCGCTCGGCTGCACGATCGCCCTCGGTGCACCGTGCGTGCCACCGGGGCCCGCGCCGGCCTCCGCTGGCACGCGCGCTGCACGGGTGACGCTCCATGCGTGTACTGGTCGCGGAGGACGACCCGGCGATGCTCGACGCCGTCGCGTCGGCGATCGCGCTCGGCGGCGCCGAGGTCACCCGCGCCGTCAGCGGGGCGGAGATGGTGCAGGAGCTGGCGGAACAGCCGCCGTTCGACCTGATCGTCACCGACGTCTCGATGCCGTGGATGAGCGGCCTGCAGGTCGCGCTCGCCGCCCGCAACGCCGGCCACCGGACGCCGATCGTCGTCATGACCGCGCTCCGCGTGCCGGAGCTCGCGCGCGCGCTCGAGCGGCTCGGCCCCGACGCCGTCCTGCTGCAGAAGCCCTTCCAGCTCGACGACCTGCAGCGGGCGATCGCCGCCCTGCTCGGACCCCAGCGCGCCCCATGATCGAAGCGTCCGACTTCCGGCTGCTGTTCGAGTACGCGCCGGGCAACTACCTCGTCCTCGCCCCCGATCCGCCCGTCTTCACCATCCTCGCGGTCAGCGACGCGTACCTGCGCGCGACCAAGACCCGCCGCGACGCGATCGTCGGCCGCCCGCTGTTCGAGATCTTCCCGGACAACCCCGACGACGCCCACGCGACCGGCACCCGCAACCTGCGCGCGTCGCTCGAGCGCGCGATCGAGCGCCGCCGGCCCGACGCGATGGCGGTGCAGAAGTACGACATCCGCCGGCCCGCCGAGGAGGGTGGCGGCTTCGAGGAGCGGTGGTGGAGCCCGGTGAACACGCCGGTCGTCGACGGCGGGCACGTCCGCTTCCTCGTCCACCGGGTCGAGGACGTCACCGACGTCGTCCGCCTCGAGCAGGCCGGCGTGGAGCTGCAGGCCCAGCTCCTCCGCCGCGGCCAGGAGCTGCAGGATCGCAACCAGGAGCTCGGCCGCGCCAACGCGGAGATCCTGCGGTTGCTCGAGAAGACCCGCGAGCTCGACCGCCACAAGACGGAGTTCTTCGCCAACATCAGCCACGAGCTGCGGACGCCGCTCACGCTGATCCTCGGGCCGATCGACCGCTGGCTCGGCGCGGCCGAGGCGCCGCCCGCCCTGCGGCGCGACCTCGAGGTCGTGCGGTCGAGCGCGCGGACGCTGCTCCGCCACGTCAACGACCTGCTCGATATCGCCCGCCTCGACGCCGGGCAAGGGCAGCCGCGCTACCGCCGCACCGACGTCGCGGCGCTGGTGCGGCTGGTCGCCGGCCCGTTCGAGCTGCTCGCCGACGAGCGCGGCCTGCGGCTCGCGGTCGACACGCCGCCCGCGCTCGAGGCGGCGGTCGATCCCGACCAGCTCGAACGGATCCTGACCAACCTGCTGTCGAACGCGTTCAAGTTCACCGCGCGCGGCGGCTGCGTGCGGGTCGGCGTCGCGGCGGCCGACGATCGGCTCCGGCTCGAGGTCGCCGACGACGGGCCCGGCGTGCCGGCCGAGCTGCGCGAGCTGATCTTCGAGCGGTTCCGCCAGGCGAGCGGCGGCGCCGACCGCCGGCACGGCGGCACCGGCCTCGGCCTCGCGATCGTCCGCGACCTCGTCGAGCTGCACGGCGGCGCGGTGCAGGTCGCGGTCGCGCCCGCGGGCGGCGCGCTGTTCACCGTCGAGCTGCCGCGGTCGGCGCCCGCCGGCGTCGAGGTCGCGCCGGCCGCGCCTGCCCCGGCGGCGCCGCACGACGAGACCGCGCAGGCGGTCGGAGCGCTGCGGGCGCGCGCGCACGACGCCGCACACGACGACGCCGACGACGACGCCGAGCCGGACGGGGCCAGGCCGCTCGTCCTCGTCGTCGAGGACAACGCCGACATGCGGCGGTTCCTCCGCGAGAGCCTGACCGCGTCCGGCTACCGGACGGCCGGCGCCGCCGACGGCCGGGTCGCGCTCGACCGCGCGCGCGAGCGGGTGCCGGACCTGATCGTCACCGACATCATGATGCCGGGCATGGCCGGCGACGCGCTGGTGCGCGAGGTGCGGCGCCACCGCGCGCTCGACGCCACGCCGGTCATGGTGGTGAGCGCGCGCGTCGACGACGAGCTGCGCGCGCGCGTGCTGCGCGAGGGCGCCCAGGACTACCTGGTGAAGCCGTTCTCCGTCGACGAGCTGCGCGCCCGCGCCGCCAACCTGATCGCGCGCCGGCAGGCCGACGCCCAGGTGCGCGCGCTGAGCCGCCGCATCGAGGACATCGCCAGCGCCGGCCTCGCGGTCTCCGAGGCGGTCGCCGCCCTGCCCGAGCGCAGCGTGCAGGCGGTGCTGGAGACGATCGCGGTGCAGGCGCGCTCGCTGACCGGCGCGGCCCTCGTGGCGGTCGGCATCGGCGTCGATCGCGAGCGGCCGTTCGAGGCGTGGGCCGCCGCCGGCATCGAGCCGGAGGTGCGGGCGCTGCTCGGCCACGTGCCGCGGCCGATCGGCGTCCTCGGCGAGGTGGTCGCCGCCGACCGCCCGCTGCGGCTCGCCGACCTGCGCCGCCACCCGGCCCACCGCGGCCTGCCGCCGGGCCACCCGCCGATGCAGAGCTTCCTCGGCGTGCCGATCCGCTTCCGCGGCCACGTGGTCGGCAACCTCTACCTGGCCAACCCGCCGGGCGGCGCCGAGCTGACCGCCGCCGACGAGCGGATGGTCGAGGCGCTGGCCGCCCGCATCGGCGGCGCGATCGAGACCGCGCGCCTCTACATGCTCGAGGGCCGGGCCCGCGCCTGGCTCGACGCGGTGATCGACCAGATGCCGGAGGGGGTGATCCTCCTCGACGAGCGCGGCGGCGAGCAGGTGCGCAACCGCGCGCTCGCCGGCTTCTCCCGGCCGGCGCCGGTGGCGGGCGAGCTCGACCTCCTGCTCGCGCTGCGGCGTCCCGGCGGCGCGCCGCTGCCGCTCGCGGAGCTGCCGTGGCGGCGCGCGTACGCGAGCGGAGGCCCGGTGATGGACGTCGAGCTCGAGGCGCTGCGCGACGACGGCCGCTGGCTCCCGGTGCTGGTCAGCGCCGCGCTGATCCACCACCGGGCCGGACCGGACGGCGACGGCACCGCCGCCACCGTCGTGGTCCGCGACATCTCGATGCAGAAGGAGCTCGAGCGGCTGCGCGAGGAGTGGGCGGCGATGGTGAGCCACGACCTGCGCACGCCGGTCAACGCGATCGTGCTCAACGCCGAGCTGCTGCGGCGGGCGGAGCTCGTCGAGCCGCAGCGCCGGCGCGTCGAGCTGATGCGCTCGTCGGCGCTCCAGCTCGCCCGCCAGATCGACGACCTGTTCGACGCGTCGCAGATCGAGGCGGGCCGGCTGACGTTGCGCCACGACCGGCTCGACCTCGGCCACGTCGTCCGCGAGGCGGTCGATCGGGTCGCCGGCGCCGCCGGCCGCACCGAGCTGCGGCTGCCGGCCGACCCGGTCTGGCTGTCCGGCGACGAGGTCCGCCTCCGCCAGGTGATCGACAACCTGCTGTCGAACGCGGTGAAGTACGCGCGGCCGGGCACGCCGATCGACGTCGACCTCGAGCAGCGCGGCGCCTCGGTCGAGCTGGCGATCGCCAACGAGGGCGAGGGCATCTCCGACGACCAGCTACCGATCCTGTTCGAGCGGTTCGCCCGCACGCGCGAGGCGCGGCTGAGCCGGATCGGCGGCACCGGCCTCGGCCTCTACATCGCGCGGGCGCTCGTCGAGGCGCACGGCGGCTCCATCCGCGCCGAGAGCATCCGCGGCGAGCGGGTTCGCTTCGTCGTCCGCCTCCCCGCCGCCTGACCCGCCGCCGGTCAGGTCGAGGGGTGCACGCAGAGGAGCAGCGTCCAGGCGTCGATGCTGCCGGTGTCCACCTGGGCGTCGTCGACGGCGTGGAGGCTCCAGGTGCCGTTCGACGACTGGCCGAGGAAGTCGACGCCGGCGCTGCTCGACAGCGACTGCTCGGGCCGGTACGCGCCGCGGATGACGGTGTTGACGGTGTCGAGCGAGGAGATCGAGGTGGCGTAGCCGTCGGCGAGGTCGACGGACAGGTAGCCGTCGGCGTTGCCGCCGTTGTCGCTCGACAGGTCGCGCGAGATCCCCGACGGCCCGATCAGCGTGAGGTCGAGGTCGTCGTTGTACGTGTGCGAGATCTGGCCGATGCCGACCGCCAGCTTGCTGACCGAGCCGACGTCGGTCACCGACAGCGCGCTCGACACCCCGGCCACGGTGTTGTCCGGGATCGCCTTCGGCACGTCGGTCGACCGCACGCGGACCAGGGTGTCGGTCGGGTCGCAGGCGAAGTCGAAGCGGCAGCTCGTGCAGCCGTCGCCGTCGGTGGCGTTGGCGTCGTCGCACTCCTCGGCGCCGCGGACCAGGCCGTCGCCGCAGATGCTGGTGCAGACGGTCGGCGTGGTCGCCGAGCAGTCGAAGCCGCCCTCGAGCCGGCAGGTCGACGAGCAGCCGTCGCCGCTGTCGACGTTGCCGTCGTCGCAGGTCTCGTTGCCGGCGACGATGCCGTCGCCGCAGGTCGGCGCGCAGACGCTCGGGGTGGTGCCGGCGCACGCGTAGCCGCTCTCGACGGTGCACGCGGCCGAGCAGCCGTCGCCGGCGACGGTGCCGCCGTCGTCGCACTGCTCGCCGGCCTCGACGTTGCCGTCACCGCAGCCGATGGCCTGGCACGCCGACGGATAGCCGAGCGCCGGGCTCTGGCTCCGGCAGAACGTGTCGGCCTCGACCTGGCAGGTCGACGAGCAGCCGTCGCCGTCGGCGGTGTTGCCGTCGTCGCACTGCTCGCCGGCGACCGTCTGCAGCACGCCGTCGCCGCACGGCTGCGGCTCGAGCTCGCAGATGTAGGCGGCGAGCGTGTTGGTGCACGGCAGGTCGTTCCAGGCGACGTCGGTGCCGTTGTACTGCGCGCAGTCCTCGTTGCCGCTGTTGTTCGGCTCGCCGGTGGCGAAGTCCTGGTAGCCGGTGCCGACGATCCCGCCGGTGACGCGGCGGAAGTTCGCCGCCGTGGTGCCGGCCTCCTCGGTGATGTCGTCGAGGCCGATCCAGACGCCCTCGTTCGGGCGGGCGAGGCGCGCGAGCGTGTTCTCGTCGGCGCTGTCGGGCACCACCAGGTAGCCGCCGTCCGCCTCGCAGGCGAGCTCGGCGTTGGCCCAGGTGATGGCCGGCGAGGCGAAGGCGGCGTAGCAGTGGCCGCTGGTCGCGTCCTCGACCGCGCCGGCGATGCCGGGCAGGCCGGCGCCGCACGCCAGCGTGCAGTCGCCCTCGCAGCCGTCGCCGTCGACGGTGTTGCCGTCGTCGCACGCCTCGGTGCCGCCGTCGTTGACGACGCCGTCCCCGCAGACGTCGAGGTGGCAGGTGGTGCAGCCGTCGCCGGCGACCGCGTCGCCGTCGTCGCACTGCTCGGTGCCGGTCTGGTCGCCGTCGCCGCACACCGCGCCGGGGTCGACGCAGGCGAGCAGCGTCCACGAGTCGAGGGTGCCGGTGTCGCCCTGGAAGGTGTCGACGAGCGCGAGCGTCCAGTCGCCGCTGGCCTCCTGGTTGAGCAGGTCGATCGACGCCCGCTTGCTCAGGCTGTCGACCGGCGCGAAGAGGCCGTGGACCGGCGCGGAGGTGCTGTTGCCGACGGTCGCGGTGCCGGCGTCGGCGAACAGGGCGGCCCGGAAGTTGTCGCCGGCGTTGTTGCTGCTGTTGACGAGTCGCCGGACCGCGCCGCCGGGCGACACCAGCGAGATCTCGACGTCACCGAGGAAGGTGTGGTCGAGGCGGCCGATGCCGACCCGCAGCGCGCGGAGGCCGCCGGCGAGCGGCAGGTGGAGCGAGGTCTGCACCCCGGCCGGGTTGTTGTCGGGGATCGCGAGCGCGAGGTCGTGGCCGCGCACGTGGACCGCGGTCTCGCCGGTGGCGCAGGTGAGCTCGAAGCGGCAGGTCGACGAGCAGCCGTCGCCGTCGACGAGGTTGCCGTCATCGCACTCCTCGTCGAAGGCGCTCTCGAGGTCGCCGTTGCCGCAGCTCGGCACGGTGCAGGTGCTGGGCGCGCCGCTGCACGACCAGCCGAGCTCGGTCTGGCAGGTCGCCGAGCAGCCGTCGCCGTCGGCGGTGCCGCCGTCGTCGCACTGCTCGCCGGTCTGGGTGATGCCGTCGCCGCACCGCTCGATGCGGCAGTCGTGGCTGCAGCCGTCGTTGTCGTCGTCGTTGCCGTCGTCGCAGGCCTCGCCGGGGCCCAGGATGCCGTCGCCGCACCGGTGGGCGACGCAGCCGCTGTCGTCGAAGCCGCAGCTCGCGTCGCAGGCCAGCGTGCCGGAGGCGTAGCCGCGCGCCTCGCAGGTCGCGCCCTCGAGGTCGGCGCCATCGCAGGCCTCGCCGGTCTGGACGACGCCGTCGCCGCACGACTCGACGTGGCAGGCGTGGTCGCAGCCGTCGTTGTCGTCGTGGTTGCCGTCGTCGCAGGCCTCGCCGGGGCCGAGGATGCCGTCACCGCACCGGTGGGCGACGCAGCCGCTCTCGTCGAACGCGCAGGCGGCGCACCCGAGGGTGCCGGAGGCGAAGCCGCGCGACTCGCAGCTCTCGCCCTCGAGGTCGGCGCCGTCGCACGCCTCGGCGGCCTGGACCACGCCGTCGCCGCACGACTCGACCCGGCAGGCGGCCGAGCAGCCGTCGTTGTCGACGCGGTTGCCGTCGTCGCAGGTCTCGCCGGTGTCGACGACGCCGTCGCCGCAGGCGGGCGCCCTCCGGTTGTCGCCGCAGGCGGCGAGGAGGAGGGCCGCGGCGACGGCGGCGACCGGGAGGATGGGAACGGTTCGCAGGGCGCGAAGGCAGGACAGGCGCATGTGGCCTGTCACGCGACGTCCGCCGTCGTTCTCCGCAGACTTTGCGTGGAGCCCCACAACTCGCCGTCAGGAGGCGGAGGAGGAGGCGGAGGAGGCGGCGGCGGCGGCGGCGGCGCGGAGGTCGCGGACCTGCGTCGAGGAGCCCATGACGACCAGGGTCATGCGGTCGGCGAGGACGCGGTCGCCGGGCGGGTTGTACTCCCAGGCGTCGCCGTCGGTGGCGCGGACGGCGAGCACGTTCATGCCGAACCGGCCGCGGATGTCGACCTCGCGCAGCGTCTTGCCGGCGAGGTTCGACGCCGCCCCGACCGTCACCTCCTCGATGCGCATCGCGACGTCCTTGTCGCGCAGCATCTCGTCGAGGAAGCGCACCACCGCCGGCCGCACCATCTCCGAGACCATGCGCATGCCGCCGATGTAGTTCGGCGACACGACCGAGTCGGCGCCGGCGCGGCGCAGCTTCTCGACGTGCGACATCTCCGCGCAGCGGGCGATGAGCCGGCAGGTCGGGTTGAGCCAGCGGGTCGCCACCACCAGGTAGAGGTTGTCCTTGTCCTCGGACAGCGCGCAGGCGACGCCGCGGGCGCCGGGCAGGTTGGCCTGGTTCAGGACCTCGTCGTCGGTGGCGTCGCCGACGATGTAGCTGAAGCGCTCCTTCGGGTGCGCCGCCTCGATCTCCTTCAGCTCCGCCTCGTTGACGTCGATGGCGACCACCGCGTGCCCGGTCGCGAGGAGCTCGTTGATGACGTGGCGCCCGGTCGAGCCGGCGCCGCAGACGACGAAGTGGTCTTTCATCTTCTTGCTCCGCTTCCGCCGGCGCTTGGCGTCGAGGATGGTCTTGAGCTCGCCCTCGACGACGAACGCCGTGATCGTCGACGCGAAGTAGACCAGGATGCCGGTGCCGAAGACCAGCAGGATGATCGTGAAGGCGCGCGCGTAGTGCACGTGCTCCATGTCGGGCAGCATCTCGCCGTAGCCGACGGTGGTGACGGTGATGACCGTCATGTAGAGGCAGTCGGCGTAGAGCCAGCG
>DASZXE010000987.1:0-2189 GCA_035546475.1 Kofleriaceae bacterium | reverse complement strand
CTGCTCGCGTGCCTGCGTGCCTGCTCGCGTCACTGCCTGCGTGCCTGCGCGCCTGCCCGCCTGCGTGCCTGCGCCTGCGCGCCTGCTCGCGTGCCCGCGTGCCTGCCCGCCAGGAACGATGTCGCGGCGGCTCGATCGCCGCTCCGACGATCCGCAAGCCAGTTCGCGCGCTCGGCCGAACCGAGGCGTGGCACGATCGCGGCGTGCGGCGTGTCAGCTCGGTTCTCGCGCTCGGGCTCGCGATGGCGGTCGGTGGGTGCCAGCGGAACGGGTCGAGCGGGGATGACAGCCGGCTGCAGCTCGACGTGCCGGTGGCGCCGGAGGTCGTCGTCGATGCGGCGCTGACCGGCCCGAGGGCCTTGACGCTGGACGAGCTGCGGCCGGGACCGCCGCCGCCGGAGATCGCCGGGTTCCTCGCGGCGGACCGGCAGGCGCCGATCGAGGTCACGTTCCATCGACTCGGCGCGCGGCAACCGTCCAACGCCCGCGCGCGCGACACCGTGCTCGGTCGCCCGAGCCTCGCCCACGCGGTGCTGCGGCCGGCCGACGCGGCGTGGCTGCTGGCGACGCTCGCCAGCGACTCGTACGAAGGCGGTCTACCCGGGTGCGTCGAGTCGGACCCCCTCGGCGTGCGGCTCTCCCGCGGCGACGATCGCCTGGAGCTCGTCTACACCTGCGGCCTGCTCCTGCTGACGCCGCGTGGCTACGACGGCCCCTCCGTCCTCCTGGACGAGCCCGCCGTCGACGTGCTCCTGCGCCTCCGTCGGAAGACCGGCTTCTGAGCCGATCGCCCCTGGGAGCGGTCAGGCGGCGACGCGGGGCGCGGCCCGGGGGCGCGGAGCCGGCGGCCGCCGCCTCCAGGCGGCGGATGCGCGCGGGACGGGTGCGGCCCGTTCACCGCCAGGACGGGGGACCCTGCGCAAGGGCTGCGCCAGCGCGCCGCGGGGCGAACGCGCGGAAGATGGCTACGCTTTCCTCGTGGAAGCGCTGCGCAGGCTCGCGCTCCGGCTGTTCCCCGGCGGTGTCGTCGAGGAGATCGCGCCGCTCGGCGATGACGTCGCCGCCGCCGCGCTGATCGACGCGACCCGCAAGGGCACCGGCTACGGCGTGCCGGTGCGCATCCGGGTGCGCGACGCGGCCGGCGCGCGGCACGCGCTGGTCTTCCACACCGCGCGCGGCGACGACTACGGCCACGATCGCCGCGCCGACCGCGCCGCCGAGATGCTGCTCGCGTTCGACACCTACGGCCGCGTGCCGCACCACGCCGCCGCGCTCGACGTCGGGTTCCTCGACGCCGACGGCGACACGCGCTCGGTCGCGCACACCGGCGAGCCGTACCTGGTGACGGCGTGGATCGAGGGCGACCTCTACGCCGACGACCTGCGGCGCATCGCGCTGCACGGCGCCGACGATCGCGATCGCCGGCGCGTCGATGCGCTCGCCGACTACCTCGCCGCCTTGCACCGCGCCCGGGGCGGCCGGCCCGCGGTCTACACGCGCGCGGTGCGCGACCTCGTCGGCAGCGGCGAGGGCATCTTCGGGATGATCGACGGCTACCCGGCGGACGTGCCGTCGGCGCCGCCGGCGCGGCTGCTCGCGCTCGAGGAGCGCTGCCTCGCGTGGCGGTGGAAGCTGCGCGGCCACGAGGGGCGCCTGTGCACGACGCACGGCGACTTCCACCCGTTCAACCTGCTGTTCCGCGGCGAGACCGAGCTCGCGCTCCTCGACGCGAGCCGCGGCGCCGCCGGCGAGGCGGCGGACGACCTGACCGCGCTCGCCGTCAACTACGTCTTCTTCGCGCTCGACCGGCCGGGCGCGTGGGCGCGCGGCCTCGGCGAGCTGTGGCACCGGCTGTGGCACCGTTACCTCGACGCGACCGGCGATCGCGAGCTGCTCGCGGTCGCGCCGCCGTGGCTCGCGTGGCGCGCGCTGGTGGTCGCCAACCCGCGCTGGTATCCGGGGCTGTCGGCGGGCGGGCGCGACCGGCTGCTCGCGTGGGTCGAGGCGACGCTCGACGGCGCGCTCGAGGTCGACGGCGCCGACCGGGTGCCGCCGTGAGCGGGGCGGGCGCGGCGGGGGCCGGCGGCGCCGTCGTGTGGCTGACCGGGTTGCCGGCGGCGGGCAAGTCGACGGTCGCGGCGGCGGCCGCCGAGCGGTTGCGCGCGCGCGGGCGCGAGCCGGTCATCCTC
>DASZXE010000986.1:0-16297 GCA_035546475.1 Kofleriaceae bacterium | reverse complement strand
ATCCGCGCCACCGCCGTCGAGGTCGATCGGGCGGCCCTCTGCGAGAACGCCCGGCTCATCGGCGGCCTGACCGCCACCCAGGTCGTCGCCGTCGTCAAGGCGGACGGCTACGGCCACGGCGCGCCCGACGTGGCGCTCACGCTCGAGGCTGCCGGCGCGGTCGCCGGCTTCGCGGTCAGCCTCGTCGAGGAGGGCGTCCAGCTCCGCGACGCCGGCGTCCGCCTCCCCGTGCTGGTCATGGGCCCGTCGCAGGCCGGCGGCCACGACGAGATGATCGGCCGCGGCCTCACGCCGGTCGTGTCCGATCCCGGCGAGCTGCACGCGCTCACCGCCATCGCGCGCGTCCGCGCCCGCCGCCTCGCCGTCCACCTGAAGGTCGACACTGGCATGAGCCGCCTCGGCGTCGCCCCCGAGCGGGCGCCCGGCCTCATCGCCAGCGCGCGCGCCAACGGCGTCGACATCGCCGGCCTCATGACCCACCTGGCCAACGCCGACGTCGACGATCCGGACGATCCGGACTGCTTCACGTGGGCGCAGCTCGGCCGCTTCTCCGAGGTCGTGGACGCCGTCGGCGAGGTGCCCGGCCTCGTCCGCCACGCCGCCAACAGCTCGGGCGCGATGCTCTTCCCCGCCGCCCGCCTCGACCAGGTGCGCGTCGGCCTCGCCCTCTACGGCAACGGCGCGTGGGCGAGCGACGGCCTCCTGCCGGCGCCGCGCCGCCAGGTGTTGCGGCTGGTCAGCCACGTCGCGCAGCTCCGCCAGGTCGAGGCCGGCGCCCGCGTCGGCTACGGCGGCCTGTGGACCGCCGCCCGGCCCACCCGCGCCGCCGTGCTGCCGCTCGGCTACGCCGACGGGCTGCCGCGCCGGGTCACCGGCCAGGGCGCGGCGATCATCGCCGGCCGGCGCTGCCCGCTCATCGGCGCGGTGTCGATGGACATCGTGATCGCCGACGTCACCGACCTGCCCGGCGTCGAGGTCGGCGACGAGGCGGTGCTGATCGGCCACGGCGAGGGGCGGTTCGGCAGCGATCTCATCAGCACGGCCGAGGTCGCGCGCTGGGCGGGCGTCACCGAGTACGAGGTGACCTGCGGCCTGTCCAAGCGGGTGCCGAGGGTCTACCGGTGAACGATCGCGCCGCCATCGCCGGAGGGCCGTGACCGAACCAGCCCCGGACGGCGCGCCCACCGACCCGGAGGGCGCGCCCTCGGTCGGCCGCGCGATCGGCGCCGGCCTCCACGACGTCGTCGCGCCGGCGATCCGCTTCGTCGATCGCGTCGGCGATCACGTCATCCTCGCCGCGCGCGCGCTGGCCTGGCTGCCCCGCCGCCCGCAGCGGCTCGGCAACTACCTCGACGCGCTCGAGTACATCGGCGTCGGCAGCCTCGGCATCGTGCTGCTGGTCGGGCTGTTCACCGGCGCCGTCATCTCGCTGCAGGCGGTGTTCGCGTTCAAGCCGTTCCACCTCGAGTCGTACGCCGGCGGCACCAGCGGCAAGGCGCTCGCCGTCGAGCTGGCGCCGGTGCTCACCGCGCTGATGCTGGCGGGCCGCGCCGGCTCCGGCATCGCGACCGAGCTCGGCACCATGCGCATCACCGAGCAGATCGACGCGCTCGAGTCGATGGCGGTCAACCCGATCCAGTTCCTCGTGCTGCCGCGCCTGGTCGCCGGGATGATCATGGGCCCGGTGCTGACGCTGCTGTTCTTCGTCGTGTCGATGCTCGGCGCGTACGGCATCGCCGTCATCGGCCAGGGCGTCGATCAGGGCCAGTTCATCCTCCACGTGCGCGAGCTGGTCTTCGTCCGCGACGTGATGCAGGGCGAGATCAAGTCGGTCGTGTTCGGGCTGCTGATCACGCTGATCGGCTGCTACCAGGGCTACAATGCGTCCGGCGGCGGCCGCGGCGTCGGCCTCGGCACCACGCGCGCGGTCGTCATCTCGTCGGTCATGATCCTGGTGAGCGACTACCTGATGGCGAACGTGCTGCTGCGGGTCATGAACGGGGGCAGCACCTGATGGCGCCCGCGAGCCCCGCGAGCCCCGCGCCCGGCGCGCCTGCCGCGACCGGGCCCGTCGACGAGGAGGGCTTCCCGCTCGACCAGCCGCACCCCCGCTGGCACGTGCGGGTGCGAGGCCTCGACAAGACCTTCGGCGACAACCAGGTGCTGAAGGACGTCAACCTCGACCTCGAGCGCGGCAAGGTGAACGTCATCATCGGCGCGTCGGGCGCCGGCAAGAGCGTGCTCATCAAGCACTTCATGTGCCTCTTGCGTCCGGATCGCGGACAGGTGCGCGTCGACGGCACCGACATCTTCGCCCTCGACGCGCGCGAGCTGTCGCGGTTCCGCCGCAAGTTCGGCCTCGTCTTCCAGTTCGCGGCCCTGTTCGACTCGCTGTCCGTCGAGGACAACTGCGCCTTCCCGCTGCGCGAGCACACGAAGAAGAGCAAGGCCGAGATCCGCGACATCGTCGCCGACCGGCTCGCGCTCCTCGGGCTGGCCGGCACCCAGAAGAAGTTCCCCGCCGAGCTGTCGGGTGGCATGCGCAAGCGGGTCGGCCTCGCCCGCGCGCTCGTCCTCGAGCCGGAGATCCTCATCTTCGACGAGCCGACCACCGGGCTCGATCCCCTCGCCACCCGGAACGTCGACGAGATGGTGCTGTCGACGATGGAGCGCTACAAGGTGACCTCGGTGGTCATCTCGCACGACATGGCGTCGGTCTTCCGCATCGCCGACCGGATCGCGCTCCTGCACCAGAAGCACATCCAGGCGGTCGGCACCGTCGACGAGATCCGCGACAACCCGGATCCGTACCTGCGCGAGTTCATCACCACGTCGGGCGTGGCCGCGGCCCACCGCGACCTCGGGAGCGTGGCGCCATGAGGAGGCTGTCGGCCGGCGTCAAGGTCGGCATCTTGTTCATCGCGGTCGTCGCCGGCGCCTACCTGGTGTGGAACGGCCTCGGCGTCGATCCCGCCGGCCGCAACAACATCAAGCTGTGGGCCCAGCTCCGCGACGCGTCCGGCATGCCGGTCGGCTCGCGCGTCGTCGTCGCCGGCCTGCCGGTCGGCGAGATCACGAGCCTGTCGATCGACGGCCGCTACGCCCGCGTGAAGTTCAAGGTGCGCGGCGACGTGCCGGTCTGGTCGAGCGCGGTCGTCTACAAGAAGGCGACGTCCTTGCTCGGCGATCAGTACCTGGAGATCGATCCGGGCACGGCGGAGACGACCGATCCGACCGGCGCCGTCGTCGAGAACAAGCGGCTCAAGAGCGGCGACCAGATCGTGCGCGTCGTCGAGGGCACGTCGCCCGATCAGCTCCTGCGCCGCATCGAGCAGAGCCTGCCGCAGGTCGACGACGTGCTCTTGTCGGTGAAGTCGTTGTCCGACGACATGCGGCGCGTGGTCAACGGGCCGATCGCGTCGGTGGCGTCGAAGGTCGACGCGCTGGTCGACCGCGAGGGCAAGACGGTCTCCGACATCCTCGACCGCGCCGACAAGTCGATGGCGCGCATCGAGGCGATCACCGCCGACATCCGGGCCCTGACCGGCACCGCCGACGCGCGGGTCGGCAAGATCCTCGACAACCTCGACGCGGCGTCGGCCGAGGCGAAGACGCTGGTCGCCACCGCCAAGGACGAGGTGCAGCAGACCGGCGACAAGCTGCGGCAGAAGCTCGACCTGGTCGACCAGGTGGTCGCCAACACCGAGAGCATCACCCACAAGATCGACGACGATCAGGGCACGCTCGGCCGGCTGGTCAACGATCCGACGATCGCCGACAACGTCGAGTCGATCACCAGCGACGCCAAGGGCTTCCTCGGCACGCTGTTCGGGCTGCAGACGTACGTCGGTCTGCGCTCCGAGTACAACATCGCCGCCGGGCTCGCGCGGCACTACGTGTCGATCGAGCTGCACACGCGGCCCGACAAGTTCTACCTGATCGAGCTGGAGCGCGGCCCGCGCGGCGACTACCCGGACGTCACGCTCGAGCTCGATCCGACGACGAACGGCAACACCGATACGTGGGTGAAGCGGGCGGTGATCGCCGATCGCATGCGCTTCACGTTCCAGTTCGCGAAGCGGTTCGGCTGGCTGACCCTGCGCTACGGCATCAAGGAGTCGACCGGCGGCATCGGCGCCGACGCCGACCTGCGCTGGTGGGACCGCGACCTCCGGCTGTCGGCGGACGTCTTCGACGCGACGTTCGACAAGTACCCGCGGGTGAAGCTGGCGGCGGCGGTCGAGCTGTTCCGCGGCATCTACATCGTCGGCGGCGTCGACGAGCTGCTCAACGCGCCCGACAAGCTGAACATCGAGACCGGGCCGACCGACGTGCCGTCGCAGTTCGACACCTTCCGCTTCGGCCGCGACTACTTCGTCGGCGGCATGATCCGCTTCAACGACCGCGACCTCGCGGCGCTGCTCGCCATCGGCGGCTCGGCCTTGAGCGGCGTCGGCGGCGGCTCGAGCAGCAGCAGCAAGTAGCGCCTCGGCGACGTCAGGGGGGCGGCGGGTAGAGGTCGACGCAGGCGCGGACGTCGGCGGGGGCGCCCGGCTCGGGCGTCATCGGGCCGTCGCCGCCGTAGGTCTTGCGCTGGTCGCTCGTCACCGTGCGCGACGAGGCGATCGCGGCGAGCACGGCCTGGCCCTCGGTGGCGGTGCGCGCGTAGCCGTTCGCGTAGTCGACGTGGTAGAGGCCGAAGCGCGGCCCGAAGCCCTCCGCCCACTCGAAGTTGTCGGTCAGGCTCCAGTGGTAGTAGCCGCGCACGTCGATGCCGGCCGCCCGCGCCCGCGCGATCTGCTCGAGGACGCGCACGATGTTCTCGCCGCGGCGCGCGCCGACCTCGGTCGCGATGCCGGCCTCGGTCACCACCAGCGGCAGCCCCGGGTAGCGCTGGCCGAAGTCGGCGAGCACGTCGTAGAGGCCGGGGGCGTCGAACTCGTAGCCCATCGCCGGCACGCAGTGGGTGGCGTCCTTCGGCGGCAGGCAGGAGCCGAGGTCGAACGCGCCGAAGCAGGGCGTCAGGTTGAGCCCCGGCACCAGCATCGTCTTGCCGGTGACGCCGGTGCGGAAGTAGTACTGGAGGCCGAGCCAGTCGAGGTGGCCCGCCCACTCGGGGTGCGGCTCGTCGAGCGTGCCGTCGAGGTCGGGATCGAAGCCGCCGCGGGTGAGCGCGTCGATGAACAGGTGGTGGTAGACGTAGACGACCTTGTCGCGCGCGGCGACGTCGCGCGGGTCGGTCGACGGCAGGTTGTCGGCGGACGGCTCGAAGTCGGCGATCGACAGGGTCAGGCCGACCGCGGCCGCGACGCCGTCGTGATCGGCGTCGATGGTGTCGTTGGCCTTGATCGCCTCCGCCATCGCGACGTGGGCGGCGAGCAGGTCGCGCACGACCGGCATGAAGTCGGTCGTCAGGTTGCCGATGGTGACGCGGCCGGGCGGGAAGTTGCCGATGCCGTAGGCGGCGAGCAGGTAGTTGACCGGCTCGTTGACGGTGCCCCACTCGTCGACGCGGTCGCCGAACCGGCGGGCGAGCTCGCCGGCGAGCTCCGCCATCTCGCCGACGACCTGCGCGCCGCCGGCGGAGCCGAGGCCGCACAGGTTGGTGTCGCTCGGGCCGTTCGCGCAGTCGGGATCGCGCGGGTCGGCGATCCAGACCGGGTTCGAGAAGTGGTGGATCGTGATCATCGGGCGGATGCCCTTCGCCACCAGGGCGTCGAGCTCGTCGCTGTAGTGGGCGAAGGCCTCCTCGTTCCAGTGATCGCGGGTCGGCTCGAGGCGCGACCACTCGACGCTGAAGCGGTAGCCGTCGAGGTGGGTGTCGGCGACCCGCTGGACGTCCTCGGCGGCGAGGCTGTAGCCGTGAGCGGCCTCGCCGACGAAGGCGCGGCCCTTGCCCAGGCCGCCGTCGGCGACCGGCCGCGTCCAGACGGACCAGTCGCTCTCGGGGACCGACTCCTCGATCTGGGTGGCGGCGGTGGCGGCGCCGAAGCGGAAGCTGCCCTTGCCGGCGTCGCCGGCGAGCGGGCCGATCGCGGGGAAGCTGAGCGGGTCGGTCGACGGGGCGCTGCCGTCGTCGCCGCAGGCGGCGAGGAGCACGAGAGCGAGGCACAGGAGCCGCATGCCGCCATCCTACGGGCCGGGGACAGGATCCTGGGGCCCATACTGCCGTGATCGTTCGAAGATCTGGCGGCACCGCGAAAAACGCGGGGCGGCGCGGGGCGGCGCGGGGCGGCGCGGGGCGGCAGGTTTTTTTCGCGGTGGCGTCTAAAAGACGATGGAATCCGGGACGTTGAGACCCCGGATCCTGTCCCCGGGGGTGTCTTGACAGGGAGACGCCGGTACCTATACTGCGCCCTCCCGTGGCCCCCGAGTCGTCCCCGTTCAAGGTCGCGCTGCGCGACCTGCCGGCGCATCGCCGGCTCAGCGTGTCGTCGGCGTACGTCGACGAGCTGGTGCGCGGGATGCCGCTGCGCGACGCGCTCGACGAGGTGCCGGCCGGCGACGGCGGCGAGGCGGAGCTCGACCTCGACGGCGACGCCGACGGCAAGAGCGTCTTCGTCCAGGGCCACATCGCCGGCCAGGTCACGGTCGCGTGCAGCCGGTGCGTGACGCCGACGCCGATCCGGTTCGACGAGCCGGTGCGGGTCACGTTCATGCCGGCGGCCGACCTGCCGGCCGAGGACGACGAGGAGCCGGCGCCCCCGAAGAGCGACGCGAAGGGCGCGCACGGCAAGGGCGACAAGGCCCACGGCGACAAGGCCCACGGCCCGCACGGGGCCCACGGCGGCAAGGACGACGAGGCCGAGCTCGGCGTCGAGCTGGCGACCGACGACCTCGACGTCTTCGGCTACACCGGCGAGGTCGTCGACCTCGAGCCGCTCGTCCGCGAGCAGTTCATCCTGGCGGTGCCGTTCGCGCCGCTGTGCAAGGAGGACTGCGCCGGCCTCTGCCCGCAGTGCGGCGTCGACCGCAACGTCGAGACGTGCGCGTGCGAGAAGCCGATCGATCCCCGCTTCGCGGCCCTGCAAGGCCTGAAGCTGCCGCCTTCGTGAGCTGACCAGCTCGTTTCGAGAACGCCCGAGAGCCCCCGAGAGACCGAGGAAGAGAGAAGAAGCCATGGCCCTGCAGAAGCGTCGTCGCGGCCCTACCCGTACCCGTCAGCAGCGCTCCGCCTGGATGCGCAAGTCCGGTGAGAACCGGCCGATGGTCCAGGCCTGCCCCAACTGCGAGGCGCCGCGCATCCCGCACCGGGTGTGCCTGGCGTGCGGCTTCTACGACGGCAAGGCCGTCGTCGCCGGCAAGACGGCCGCGAGCGAGTGACGTGACGGCGGGCCGCCGGCGCGCGCGGGTCCAAACGGGCCGGCGCGCCGCGCGTCCCGTGTGAGCGAGTGCGGACGATCGCGGTCGACGCGCTGGGGGCGGACGCCGCGCCGGTGCCCGAGGTCGCCGGCGCGATCGCCGCGGCGCGCGAGGGCGCGTGCGAGGTCGTGCTGGTCGGCGATCGCGCGCGCGTCGAGGAGGCGCTGGCGCGGCAGGGCGCCGGCGTGGAGGGCGCCGGCGCGCGCGCGGTGCGCGGGCTGCGGCTCGAGCACGCCGAGCAGGCGGTGACGATGGACGACCATGCCGGCGCGGTCTTCCGGCAGAAGCCGCGATCGTCCTTGCGGCGCGCGGTCGAGCTGGTGAAGACGGGCGAGGCGGCGGCGGTGGTGTCGGCCGGCAACTCGGGGGCGGTGCTGTCGCACGCGCTGTTCGTGCTGGGGCGGCTGCCGGGCGTCGAGCGTCCGGCGATCGTGACGGTCTTCCCGACGCTGGCGGGGCCGCTGACGCTGTGCGACGTCGGCGCCAACGTCGAGCCGCGGCCGACGATGCTGGCGCAGTTCGCGGTACTCGGCGCGGCGTACGATCGGGTCGTGCACGGGCGCGCGCGGCCGCGGGTGGGGCTCCTGTCGAACGGCGCCGAGCGCGGCAAGGGGACGGAGCTGACGCGGGCGGCGCACCCGCTGCTGGTCGCGGCGGCGGCGGCCGGCGCCGGCTTCGACTACGTCGGGCTCGTCGAGGGCAGCGACCTGTGGCGCGGCGTGATCGACGTCGTCGCGACCGACGGCTTCACCGGCAACGTCGTGCTCAAGGTGTGCGAGGGCGTGGCCGACGCGCTGTTCGGGCTGGTGCGCCGCGAGCTGGGCTCGACGGCGCGGGCGCGGGCGGGCGCCGCGCTGGCCCGGCCGGCGCTGGCGGGGCTGAAGAAGCGGATCGACTTCGCGGAGACCGGCGGCGCGCTGCTCGCGGGCGTCACCGGCACGGTCGTGATCGCGCACGGGCGCAGCGACGGCGTGGCGATCAAGAACGCCATCCGGCTCGCGGACCGGTTCGCGGCGGCGGGGCTGCCGGCGCGGCTCGGCGAGGCGATCGCCGCCCACCGGGTCGGCCGCGACGACGACGCGACGGCCTGACGCCGGCGGTCGCGGTCAGCGCCGGGGCGGCGCGGGGCTGCCGGGTGGCGGCTCGTACTGCAGGCCGCCCGCCAGCGTGCGCACGCCGACGAAGGCGCCGAGCTGCTGGCCGGTCTCCTCGGCGAGCTGGCTGCCGCTCGCGGTCATGCCGCGCGCGCGATCGAGGCTGTCGATCAGGAGGTCGGTCGTGATGACGGTCAGGATCCAGACGTTGGTGAGGAAGGTGCCGATCAGGTTGATGACGCTGATCCACCGGATGTGCAGCTTCTCGATCAGATCCGACAGGCCGAGCAGGACGAAGATGAGGCCGGCGATCAGCATCGTGAAGTAGGCGCCGCGCGCGCGCGACACGCCCTTGATCGCCTGCTCGCGGGTGAGCGGGCGCGCGAGCTTGAAGCCGCCGCGGCCGAGCAGCGCCTCGCCGGTGACGATGCAGACGATCGCGCCGAGGAAGTCGTAGCTGCCGGTGATCTGGAACGGGATGATGAGGACGACGTAGACGAAGAGCGAGTAGATGACGGCGCCGATCACCATGAGCCAGCCGGGGGCGGTGGCGCCGGGGAACTGCAGCTTGGTGACGATCGAGCCGCGCACCATGCCGGCGACCAGCGAGACCGCCTTCGGCGCGAGGTGCAGCATCGCGTTCATGGCGGCGTAGAGGCCGACGCCGATCCGCATCGCCTCGGTGGCCTTCGCGTCGGTGCCGGCGTCGCCGAGCGAGATCGCGGGCTGCAGCTCGCGCAGCGGGATGAGGTAGACGACGAACGGCGCGACGAAGAAGCCGATCCAGCCCCACATGAGCACGCGGCGCTGGCGGCGCCACTGGGTCCAGCGGCCGAGCTGGCTGAAGGCGAGCACGCAGAACGCGACCTCGGCGACGAGCGGGATGGTCTGCAGGCCGCGCCAGGTGTCCTCGAGCTGGGCGGTGCGCGGGTCGAGGTTCGCCTCGCTGAACAGCTCGTACGCCTTGAGGGCGAGGACGGGCAGGACCATCGTCGCGAAGGCGAAGACCATCGACCGGCGCCAGGCGAGGAAGGCCTGGAAGCTCGGCTCGGTGATGCCCGCGCGCTCGAGCTGCTGGCGCTCGAGCGGCGTGACCTCGTGCGGATCGATGCGGAGGTGGAAGGCGCGGCGGAGCGAGATGCGGAGGAAGGCGGCGAAGCCGTGGTCGCGGTGCGCGGGAGGCGCGGCCGCGGGCGGCGCGGGCGGCGGAGGCGGGTAGGGGCTCGGGCTCGGATGGCCCTGCGGTGGGGGCGCGGGTTGTGGCGGATGGCCGTGCGGCGGGGGATGGCCCTGCTGCGGGTAGCCGCCTTGCTGCTGCGGGTGGCCGCCTTGCTGCTGCGGGTAGCCGCCTTGCTGCTGCGGGTAGCCCGGTTGCGGCGAGTAGCCCTGTTGCGGCGGATAGCCTTGCTGCTGCGGATGCTGCGGGGAGCCGCCTTGCTGCGGATAGCCGCCCTGCTGCTGCGGATAGCCGCCTTGCTGCTGCGGATAGCCGCCTTGCTGCTGCGGATAGCCGCCTTGCTGCGGATAGCCGCCTTGCTGCTGCGGATAGCCGCCTTGCTGCTGCGGGTGGCCCCCTTGCTGCTGCGGATAGCTACCTTGCTGCGGATAGCCGCCATGCTGCGGATAGCCACCCTGCTGTGGATAGCCGCCTTGCTGCGCCGGCTGCGGCTGCGGCTGCGGCTGTGCCTGCGGCTGCCCGGCGCCACCCTGCGGCGCCGCCTGCCCGGGCTGCGCGAACGGCGACGGAAAGGCGCCCCCACGCGCGCCGGGAGGTGGGCCACCGCCGGGAGGCTGCATCGCCGCGATCGTACACCCGGCGCGACGCCGCGCCGCGCCGCGCTACTGCACGCCGGCCGAGCCGCTGATCGACGCCGACACCTCGATCGACACCGAGAACCGCGCCTGCACCTGCGTCACCGCCGCCAGCGCCGCGTGGAGCTGCGCGCCGACGCAGACCGCGCGCTCGCCGAGCTCCTGCACGAGGTCGCCCGTCGACGCCGCCAGCTCGCCGAGCGTCTTCGCCCAGTCGACCGTCGCCCTCGCCACGAGCTGCGCGCGCATCGCCGACTCGCGGATCGTCGGCAGGCCCGCCTCGATCGCCGCCTGCGCCTTCGCGAACCTCGTCGCGTCGACGACGGTCACCGACTCCTGTACGACCTCCTCGTGCGGCGGCGTGCAGACGGTGTGCACGCTCGACTGCACCTCGACGGCCGCCCGGCACTCCGCGCTGGTGCCGCCCGACGCGTAGCCGTCGCAGCCGCCCGTGCACGTGCCGCCGCAGGTGCCGTCGCACGAACCGTTGCACTGCCCGCCGGCGCCGGTCGAGCCCGCGCAGGTGCCGTTGCACGCGCCGTTGCACGTGCCGGTGCAGCGCCCCTCGCACCGCAGCGAGATCTGCGTCGTCGACTGCGCCTCGCAGTCGGCGGCCACGCGCGCGCCGAGGTCCATCTCGGTGTGGCACTCGCCGGGCACCTCGCGCGTCACCAGGTGCTTCTCCTGGCTCACGCTCACCGACAGGTTCGCCTTCAGCTCGGCGGAGACCGCGTCGCACACCGCGCGCGTGTCGCCGGTCGGGTTGATGCCGAGCTCGGTGGCCATCCGCCGGCACGCGCCGGCGACCGAGCTCTCCAGCTCGGTGCTCGCGCGGTCGAGCTCGCGCGAGGCGACCAGGAACGCGTACAGCCGCGTCCACGCCTGCTCGGCGGCGGTCGGCTTGCCGCACGAGTCCGGCTGGATGCCGGCGCTGCGGCCGCCTCCACCGCCGCCTCCTCCGCCGCCGGCGCCCTGGGGCGGGCACGCGGACAGGAGAGCAGCGGTGAACAGCGCGACGGCGACCAGGCAGGCGACCCTTCTCATGAGCCTGATTCTCGTGACCGATGCAGTGCGTCGCAACGCGGGACGCCACCGATCGGACGGTCGGCGTGGTCCGGCCGCCGCACACGACGGCGGCTCGCCCTTTCGCCGCCGCCGGCTTCATGCAAAGAACGCCGGGACATGAGCACCGCCCTCCTGTTCCCCGGGCAAGGCTCGCAGCGCGTCGGCATGGGCCGCGACCTCGCGCAGCGCTTCGAGCTCGCGCGCCGCACGTACGAGGAGGCCGACGACGCGCTCGGCTTCTCGATCACGAAGCTCTGCTTCGACGGCCCCGAGGACGAGCTCACCCTGACGCAGCACAGCCAGCCCGCGATCCTCGCCACGTCGATGGCGGTCTTCCGCGTGCTCGCCGCCGAGAAGGGGCTGACGTTCGCGCCCGAGCGGGGCCGCGAGCGCGGCGAGCCACCGGGCAGCACCGACGACGCAGCGGCCGAGCGCGCAGCGCGAGCCGGGCGCGAGCAGGTCGAGGTCGTCGCCGGCCACTCGCTCGGCGAGTGGACCGCGCTGACCGCGGCGGGCGCGCTGCGCTTCGCCGACGCGCTCCGCCTCACCCACCTGCGCGGGCAGGCGATGCAGCGCGCGGTGCCGGTCGGCGTCGGCACGATGGCGGCGCTGATGGGCCTCGACCTCGACGCGGTCCGCGCCCTGTGCGCCCTGGCCAGCGCCGACGGCGAGCCGTGCGAGCCGGCCAACCTCAACGGCGCCGGCCAGATCGTGATCAGCGGCCACGTCGCCGCGATCGATCGCGCGCTCGCCGCCGCCAGGGGGAAGGGCGCCAAGCGCGCGGTCAAGCTGCCGGTCAGCGCGCCGTTCCACTGCTCGATGATGAAGCCGGCTGCCGTCGAGCTCGCCGACGCCCTCGCGAGGGTGGAGCTCGCCGCGCCGAGCGTCCCGGTGGTCGCCAACGTCACCGCCGCCGCGACGCGCGATCCCGACACGATCCGCCGCCTGCTCGTCGAGCAGGTCACCGCGCCGGTCCGCTGGGAGGAGTCGGTGCAGGCGCTGGCGGCGGCCGGCGTCACCCGCGCCTACGAGCTCGGCGCCGGCTCCGTCCTGCGCGGCCTGGTCAAGCGCATCGCCCCGTCGATCGACTGCCTCAGCCTCGGCGAGCCGCACGAGGTCGACGCGTTCGGCGCGACGGCGTCCGCCGCCGCGGCCCCCGAGGGCCGGCCGTGAGCGGGCGGTCTCGAGCGCGGCGAGGACAGGGATGTCCCCACGCGTCGCACAGCGCTCTCGCGGCCTCGGGCCGAAGGACCGGCGTCGACGAGGCCGCTGCGCGCGCGTCGCGCGGGGTGACCGCGTTCGAGACGGCCGGGTGCGCCAGGCGCGCGCGCCGGCCCGACGGATGAAAGAAGAGTAGCCATGCCTCTCATCGATCGAGCCCTCGAAGGACGCGTCGCGCTGGTCACCGGCGGCTCGCGCGGCATCGGCCGCGCCATCTGCGTCGCCCTCGGCCGGCGCGGCGCGAAGGTGATCGTCAACTACGCCGCCCGCGAGGACGCCGCCCGCGAGACCGCCGCGCTGGTCGACGCCGCCGGCGGCACCTCGGCGATCGCCGGCTTCGACGTCGCCGACGCCGCCGCCACCGGCGACGCCATCAAGCAGCTCGGCAAGGAGCACGGCGGCCTCGACATCCTGGTCAACAACGCCGGCGTCGCCATCAACGGCCTGCTCCTCCGCTTCAAGGACGACCAGTGGGCCCGCTCGCTGGCGGTCAACCTCGGCGGCGCGTTCCACTGCGCGCGCGCCGCCGCCTCGCTGCTCCTCCGCGCCAAGGAGCACGGCCGCGTCATCAACATCACCAGCGTCGTCGGCGAGAGCGGCAACGGCGGCCAGGTCGCCTACGCGTCGTCGAAGGCGGGCCTCATCGGCCTGACGACGTCGCTCGCCAAGGAGCTGGCGTCGCGCGGCGTCACCGTCAACGCGGTGTCGCCCGGCTTCATCGACACCGACATGACCGCCGAGCACCTGCCCGAGGCGGCCCGCGCCAGGCTGCTCGAGCAGATCCCGCTCGCCCGCATCGGCCTCGCCGACGACGTCGCCCACGCCGTCGCCTTTTTGGCCGGACCAGAGGCCGCCTACATCACGGGACAGGTGCTCCGCGTCAACGGCGGCCTCCTGATGTAGCGGGTGCGCCGGTTGCCGCGCGGCCCTGTTTCGTCGTAAAGAGCCCAGAACCCGCGGTCCAAGCGCCGCCTTTGCAAGGAAGCCGTCATGAGCGACATCGACAGCAAGGTGAAGGAGATCATCTCCCAGCAGCTCGAGGTCTCCACCGAGCAGCTCAACCCGAACGCGTCGTTCATCGACGACCTCAAGGCCGACTCGCTCGCCGTGGTCGAGCTGGTGCTCGCCCTCGAGCAGGAGTTCGGCCTCGAGATCCCCGAGGAGGACACCGAGCGCATCAAGACGGTCGGCGACGCGATCAACTACATCAAGGAGCACGCGAAGAGCGCCTGACCCGGCGTTCACGCGACTCTCATGCGGCGCGTCGTCATCACCGGCATCGGCCTCGTCACCCCGGTCGGCATCGGCCTCGAGGAGACCTGGGCGGCGTTGCTCGCAGGCAAGAGCGGCGCCGGCCCGATCACGCACTTCGACGCGTCGCAGTTCGCGTCGAAGTTCGCGTGCGAGGTGAAGGGCTGGGAGGCGGCCGCGCCCACCTGGTTCGACAAGCGCGAGCTCAAGCACCTCGATCGCTTCCTCCAGTTCGGCGTCGCCGCCGCGATGATGGCGATGGTCGACGCCGGCTACCCGGACCACAAGGTGCCGGCCGGCGAGGAGGACCGCTGGGGTTGCTACGTCGGCGCCGGCCTCGGCGGCGTGCGGACGATCGAGGACACCCACGACGCGACCCGCCTCAAGGGGCCGCGCTACGGCTTCTCGCCGTACTTCGTCACCGACATCATCATCAACATGATCCCGGGGCTGGTGACGATCCGCACCGGCGCGCGCGGGCCCAACTTCTCGCACGTGTCGGCCTGCTCGACCGGCGCCCACTCGATCGGCGAGGCGATGCGGACGATCCGCCACGGCTACGCCGACGTCATGCTGGCCGGCGGCGCCGAGGCGACGATCACGATCCTCGGGGTCGGCGGC
Organism: Kofleriaceae bacterium; assembly: GCA_035546475.1. Classification (GTDB taxonomy): domain Bacteria; phylum Myxococcota_A; class Polyangia; order Haliangiales; family Haliangiaceae; genus UBA2376. The sequence continues at coordinate 1,871 of DASZXE010000986.1, read as the reverse complement.
TTCAACGCGATGCGCGCGATGTCGACGCGCAACGACGATCCGCAGCGGGCGTCGCGGCCGTTCGACAAGGACCGCGACGGCTTCGTCGTCGGCGAGGGCGCCGGCGTGCTGGTGCTCGAGTCGTACGAGCACGCGGTCGCGCGCGGCGCCCGCATCTACGCCGAGGTGAAGGGCTACGCCGCCAACTCGGACGCCCACCACGTCACCGCGCCGGCGCCCGAGGGCATCGGCGCCCAGCGCTGCATGAAGGCGGCGCTCGCCGACGCCGGCCTCGAGCCGGCCGCGATCCAGTACGTCAACGCGCACGGGACGTCGACGGAGTTCAACGACAAGAACGAGACGCTCGCCATCAAGGCGGTGTTCGGCGACCACGCGAAGCGGCTGGCGGTGTCGTCGACGAAGTCGATGACCGGCCACATGCTCGGCGCGGCGGGCGCGGTCGAGGCGGCGTTCTCGGCGCTGGCGATCACGCGCGGCGTGATCCCGCCGACGATCAACTACACGACGCCCGATCCCGAGTGCGACCTCGACTACGTGCCGAACACCGCGCGCGAGCAGCGGGTCGACACCGCGCTTTCCAACTCGTTCGGGTTCGGCGGCACCAACGCCGCGCTCATCCTGACCCGCGTCGACGACGGCGCGGATCCAGTCGACAAGACCGGAGGCTGACATGCGGTGGTTCGCCGGCGCCGATCACGCGGGTTTCGGGCTCAAGCGTCACCTGATCGACCTGCTGCGCGGGATGGGCGACGAGGTCATCGACCTCGGCACCGACAGCGAGCAGTCGGTCGACTACCCGGACTACGGCGCTGCGGTCGGGCGCGCGGTCGCCTCGGCGCGCACGCCGACGCTCGGGCTGGTCATCTGCGGGACCGGCATCGGCATCAGCATCGCCGCCAACAAGATCCCGGGGGTGCGGGCGGCGGTCTGCACCGAGGCGTTCGCGGCCACCGCGGCGCGCGCGCACAACGACGCCAACGTGCTCGCGCTCGGCGCGCGGGTGATCGGCGCCGGCGTGGCGGAGTCGTGCCTGCGCGCGTTCCGCGACACGCAGTTCGAGGGCGGCCGCCACGCGCGGCGGGTGGCGAAGCTGGCGACGCTCGACGACTCGACGCGGCCCGACGGCGACAAGTCGTGACCGCGCCGGCGGCGGGAGGCTGACCGTTGCGTTGCCCGTTCTGCGGCGAGGACGAGGACAAGGTCAACGACTCGCGGCAATCGAAGGACGGCCGCGAGATCCGCCGGCGGCGCGAGTGCCTCCGGTGCGGGCGGCGCTTCACGACCTACGAGCGCATCGAGGAGTCGATGCCGATGGTCGTCAAGCGCGACGGGCGGCGCGAGGCGTTCGACCGCGCGAAGATCGAGCGCGGCCTCGTGCACGCGGTGGCGAAGCTGCCGGTGTCGCAGGAGGCGCTGCGGCGGCTGGCCGAGGAGATGGAGCGCGAGATCGGCGAGCTGGGGCTCGACGAGATCGCGTCGCGGGCGATCGGCGAGCGGGTGCTGCCCCGGCTGCGCGCGCTCGATCCGGTGGCGTACGTGCGGTTCGCGTCGATCTACCGGGACGTGCGCGACCTGGCCGGGTTCGCGCGCGAGCTGGAGGCGATCGGGGCCGGTGCCCCGGCGGCGCGGGCCGGGGCCCGGGGCGGCGGCGAGGCGACCGGCGCGGGAGGCGGCGACGGCGACGAGGACGGCGGGTGACGCCCGCCGACGACGCGCGGTGGATGGCGCGCTGCCTCGAGCTGGCCGAGCAGGGCCGGGGCCGCACCTCGCCGAACCCGATCGTCGGCTGCGTGATCGTCGACCGCCGCGGCCGCGTGCGGGCCGAGGGCTGGCACCGCGCGCCGGGGACCGCGCACGCCGAGGCGGCCGCG
>DASZXE010000985.1:0-5067 GCA_035546475.1 Kofleriaceae bacterium | reverse complement strand
CGTCGCCGCGGCACCCGTCCGCCGCCCTCGCCGTTCCACGGCCCCACCGGCGGCTGACACCGGCCGGCCGCCGCCGCGCAGTGGCTGACACCGGCGCCGGCCGCGGCCCGCCGCAAACCTGCGCATCCGTGGCCGATCCTGCCGTGCCCGAGAGCCTTGACACCCGGCCGCGCCGACGGTAATCGATACGCCTCGCTTCGTTCCCTTGCTTCGCGATCGTGGCGGAATTGGTAGACGCGCTAGCTTGAGGTGCTAGTGGGTAACACCGTGGGAGTTCGAGTCTCCCCGATCGCACGAAGACGCCCGGCCCCGCCGGGCGTCGTCCTTTTCGGGCGGCGCGCGCGCTCAGGTCCGGCGGGTGGCGCCGTACAGGGCACCGACCAGCGCCTTGCCGCGCTCGAGCGCGCTCTGCAGGTCCTCGAGGCTGTCGCGCTCGACCTCGTTCAGATGCGCGGACGCGAGCAGCGACGCCGAGAGCTGGACGACGGCGAGCGTGTTCTGCAGATCGTGGACGACCCGGCGCACGAGCTGCGACAGGTCCTCGTCACCTGCACCAGGCGGACTCATGCTCGCAGGCTGCGCCCGGCGAATGGTGCGCGCCAGCCACGGCTGGGTGAGGCACGCCCACGCACGTCGACACGGATCACACCAGCAGGCGGTCCCGCCGTCGGTGACCTTGACGGCGGGCCGATGACGCGCGCGAAGGACCTCCCACGCAAACACTGCGCTTACGGAAACGTCTTGTGAGCCGCGGTTCCTACGTACCGGAAACCACGCGGTCTGTGGCGTTGGCGTGCGGCTTGAAGAGAGCTGCGCGCATGACCATCGACCCACGCGCGCTCGCCGACGCACACACCCGTCGCGCAGCACCGTCGGCCACGAGCGACCGGAACCATCAGGCCCGGCGCGTGCTCGACGAGGTGCAGGCCGACCTCCGGCCGGACCCCACCGGCCGCGCGAAGCGTGCGACTGCGAGGACCGCATGAACGAGCTTGACGGTATCGCCGACCTCGTCGCCGAGCGAAACGCCCGCGCGCTCAGGCACGTCGCCCGCCGCGCGTGCACCGCGGTGTTCGCCCGCCACGGCCACACCCTGCGGCCGCGCAGCGCCGCCGGTGCAGGCGCGAGAGTGTGCGGTGCGCTCGCGCTCGAAGGCGGCGCGCTGCGAGGGTGCCTCTTGCTCGCGGCGCCTCTCGAGGCGTTCGCCCGCATGAACCCGCTCCCCGACGTGCCCGTGACCGACTGGATCGCGGAGCTCACCAACCAGGTCGGCGGCCGCATCGTGAACGCCCTCGGCGAGCGCGGCGTCAAGGTCTCGCGGTCGATGCCCGTCGTCATGACGCGCGGGATCCAGCCGCCCGGCACCGGCTCGCCTCGCGTCCTCACGCTCGCCTTCGCCACCGCCGCCGCCGCCGCGGATCCGATCGACCTCTGCATCGGCGCCGACTGGCAGCCGGGCGTCGTGCTCGACGATCCGCACCGCACCTCGCCCCTCGTCGCCGGCGACCAGTTCCTCCTCCTGTAGCCGCGCACTCCGAGAGCTCGGGACCGACGCGCTCGCGCGCCGCGTCCGGGCCTCCGCTCCGGCGCGACGCCGAATCCCATGGAGGCCGGGGGCTGCCCGTGGTCTCGATCCGGATTGCGTCCGAGCCTCCCGCCGCTGCGCGCGCCGCGAGGCGGCCGCACAAAGGGAGGTCGCCGGTGTGGGAAATCGCGGGCGGCTTACGCCTCCGGAGCTGTGAGCATCCAGGTCCACGGTCGAAGCCTCTCTGCCGCGCTCGTCTTCGTGGCGCTGCTGCCGCTGGCGCGCGCGCAGGACAATGACGCGGAGCAGCTCTTCCGCACCGGTCAGCGCCTGCTCCGCGAGGGCAGGACCTCGGAGGCCTGCGTCGCCTTCGCGCGAAGCAACCAGGCCGAGCACAACATCAGCACCCTCCTCAACCTCGCCAGTTGCGAGGAGAAGGACGGCAAGCTCGCCTCCGCGTGGAAGTTGTTCGTCGAGGCCGCCGAGGACACGAAGGGCGATCCCGGACAGCAGGCGCTCCACGACGTCGCCAACGATCGCGCTGCGAAGCTGGAGCCTCGGGTGTCGTTCGTCACCGTCATGGTGCCCGACGAGGTCGCCGCGATTCCGGGCCTCGAGCTCCGCATCGACGATGTGCCGCTGGCGGCGACGTTCTGGGGCTCGGCGACCGCGCTCGACGGCGGGCCGCACCAGCTCGTCGCGCGCGCGAAGGGCTACGAGGAGCTCCGCCGGACCATCCTCGTCGAGCAGGAGGGCCAGCGTGCCACGGTCGCTGTCACCCTGCTACGTTCGCCGCCGGCGACGCCGGCCAGCCTGCACGCGCACCGGAGCAGATGGTTCGCGGGGCTGCACGCCGCGCACCGGACGTTCACGTTCGGCAGCATGGGGCTGCGGGATACGTCCGCGGACGTCGACGTCGACGCGCTCTCGGTCGAGGCCGGCCGCCATCGCCGCCTGTCGCGTCGCTGGTACGTGCGCGTCTCGCTGACCGCGGGGGTAGCGCTCGCGAGCGGCGACCTCGACGGTGTCGGTGTCACCGGGTCGGTGGTGGGGCGCGTCGGCGTGGCGCTCCTCGACGGGCGCTTGCTGCTGTCCGTCGGCGGCAGCCTCGGCTACTCGTTCGGCGCCGAGGCGTCGAGCCCGGACGTGACAGAGACGTCCTCGCAGCTCGAGAGCGGGCCGGAGCTGGATGGCGGGCCGGAGGTGTCGTACGTCTGGTCCGGGCGGCTCGAGGTCGCCGCCCGCGTGGCCTCCGGCACGCCACGCGCGTCACCAGTGCTCGACATCGCGCTGCGCTACCACCTCTGACGGCGGCGGTCGCGCCAGGCCGCGCGGGTCGGGTCAGAACTCGAAGTCGACGCCGGCGTACCAGGTGGTGTCGCCGAGGGAGAGCCGCCTGGAGCTGCCGAAGCTGTTGACCCAGCCGGTCTCGAGCTCGGCGTAGAAGCCGGCGTGCTCGACGCCGCCGCCCTGCATCGAGCGCCGCGCGTCGGGGTCGAGCCGCTCGGCGCGCAGCTCGACGCCGACCGCGCCGACCAGGCCCGCGCTCGCGCCGAGCGCCTTGTCGTCGCACGTCTCGCAGTCGGTGACGGCGAGGTCGCCCGTCGCGGTGCGCACCCACCAGATGTCGTAGGCGAGGCCGCCGCGCAGGTACGGCACGAACGGGATGCCCCACCGGTCGTCGAGCTCCGTCAGCCGCGCCACGCCGGTCACCGCCAGCGGGATCATCTTGAACGTGTTCGTCGAGCCGTCCTGCCGCGGCCGATCGGGATCACTCGGCGACGTGCCGATCTGGTACGCGTCCGCGCTCTTCGCGTAGTAGCCGCCCGAGAGGCCGACGCCGAGCTGCAGGCCGCCGACCGCCCACAGCCGGTGGAGGTCGAGCTGCGGCACGAGCTGGTAGCCGGGGCCGAACATGCGCCGGAACGGGCCGGGGCTGCTGTCGAAGCTCTTGTCGACCGACGGGTGGTACGGCCCCATGCGCACGCCGAGGTGCCACTGCGGCGTCTCGACGCGATCGGTCGACTCCGCGTCGGGGTCGGTCCAGTACGGATCGTCCCAGCTCTGCGCGTGCGCGGCGCGCGGCGCGAACGCCAGCCCGCCGAGGCCGAACAGCGCCGTCAGGCCGAGCATCGTCGCCGAGCCGGCCCCGCCAGCGCGCCGGCGGCGGCGCCGCCGCAGCGCAAACACCGCCGCGCCGAGCACGACCAGCGCCGAGCCGCCGCTGCCGCCGCGCCCGACCTGCGAGATGCAGAAGCCGCCCGAGATCTCCGGCTTCTCGTCGTTGGCGTCCTCCCAGAAGTCCGTCGACGCGACCGGGCTGATCACGTGCGGCAGGTAGTGCGCCGTGTAGTTGCCGGAGGTGTCGACCGCGAGGACCACGACCCAGTACGACTGGCCGTTCTCGAGGCCCTTGAGGTCGACCGACGGCGAGCCGCCGGTGCCGTCGCCGCAGACGTAGTCGCGGTCGAGCGCGTTCAGGACGTCGGGGAGCGTGCCGGACGCGCCGCTGCCGTCGGTCAGCGTCGCCGCCGTCGGCACCACCGGCGCGATGCCGCACACCGAGTCGGTGGTGTCGAAGCGCGGCGACGACGTCGGGTTCGCGGTGGCGCCGTCGGTCAGCGAGTGCGCCGGCGAGCCGTCGGCCTTGGTGCAGAGCGCCTGGTAGTAGTCGGGGTTCGTCGCCGGCTGATCCCACGACACGTGGATCTCGCCGTCGAGGCCGGTCGCCGTCATCGAGTCGGGCAGCTCGGGCGCCTTGAGATCGTACGGCACCGTCAACTTCTCCGACTCGACGAACTTGGTCGTCGTTCCCGAGACGACGACGACGTCGGTCGATTTCGACTCCGGGTTGCACGGGTTCGGCGCGCCGTCGCTGTTGCCGGGAGCCAGCACGTCGCCGACCTGGCCGAACACGTCCTCGTTGTTGTCGTCGAGGTCATTGGCGCTGATCGCGGCGCCGAACTGCGAGCAGCGCTGGTCGACCTGCGTCTGGTCGGCGGCGTCGCACTGGGTGCCGGCCAGCGTCGTCAGGCCGACGTCGCCGGGGTCGCTCGACGGCTGCGTCTCGTAGCTGAGCTTGAGCAGCAGGAGCGAGCTGGTGTCGCCGGTCAGGTTACCGGGCGACATCCGATCGCACTCGCAGCGCGCCTCGTTGAGGTAGCGCTTGAGATCGAGCGACGTGGTCGGGTCGGTGATCTGCTGGTAGTCGTCCTCGCGCTGGGAGGTGGACAGGCCGTCGTCGCCGTTGTTCTTGGGGATGAAGAGCTTGAGCTGGACCTTGCCGCCCATGAGCGCGCTGTCGGCGGCGGCCGGACGCGCGGTGGCGGCGCCGGCGGCGGTCGCGGCGGCGAGCACGAGGGAAGAGCAGGCGAGCCACGGACGCATTCGGGGGGGCCTTTGCAAGGGCGGTGCCGCGACCGTCGGAGACGGGGCACCTGCCGTGGTTACCATGGGGGGATCGGGGGCATCAACAAACCCGCACCACGCCTCGGGTTCTGCGTGGTCGCGCGCACGCCGTCGAGGCCCGCCGCGGGTCGCGC
>DASZXE010000984.1:0-6383 GCA_035546475.1 Kofleriaceae bacterium | reverse complement strand
ACCGGCGCCGCGCTGCTCATCACCCGCGGCGGCGACCGCGAGCTCGGCACCGCGCTGTCCGGTCAGCTCCTCGCGCGCCGCCGGCCGCTGATGGTCACCGCCGCCCTCGTCTCGGTCGTCGGCCTGCTCCCCGGCATGCCGCACTTCCTCTTCCTCGGCCTCGGCGGCCTGATCGGCTGGCGCGCGCGCAAGGCCGGCAACAGCGCCGCCGAGGGCGCCACCGCCTCGGCGAAGCCGGGCGCCGCGCCCGCCGGCAAGGGGGCCGCCCGCGGCGCCGCCGCCGACCCGACCCACGCCGGCAAGAACGAGATCGAGGCCGCGCTGCCGATCGACCTGCTCGCGATGGAGGTCGGCCTCGACCTCCTCGGCATGGTCGACGCGGCGAAGGGCGGCGAGCTGCTCCGCCGCATCGCGACCCTGCGCAAGCAGATCGCGTCGGAGATGGGCGTCATCGTCCCGCCGATCCACATCCGCGACGACCTGCGGCTCGCGCCCGGCGGCTACCGGGTCCTGCTGTCGGGGGTGCCGATCGCGCAAGGTGTGGTCCACACCCACCGCCTGCTCGCGCTCGACCCGAGCGGCACCGCGACCCGCGCGCTGCCCGGCGAGGCGACGACCGAGCCGACCTTCGGCCTGCCCGCCAAGTGGGTCACCCCGGCGGAGCGAGGCCGCGCCGAGGCCGCGGGCTGCACCGTCGTCGACGCGACCGCCGTCATCGCGACCCACCTCGCGGATCTCATCCGCCGCTACGCGCACGAGCTCCTCGGCCGCCGCGAGGCACAGGAGTTGCTGGATGTCGCTGGCAAGACCGACGGCAAGGTCATCGAGGAGTTGATTCCCCACATGCTCTCCACCGGCGACGTGATCAAGGTTCTCCGCAACTTGCTGCGCGAGGGCGTCTCGATCCGCGACCTGCGCAGCATCCTCGAGGCGCTGGCCGACCACGCGGGTGTCGTCAAGAACCCCGACGATCTGACCGAGCTCGTCCGCCAGCGCCTCGCGCGCCGCATCACCCGGAGCCACCTCGGCGCCGACGGCAACCTCCGCCCGCTGGTCCTCGACCCGCGCGCCGAGGCGCTGTTCCGCGAGCAGAACCCGAAGAACGCGCGGGCGCTGTCGCGGCTCACCGACGACCTGTCGGCGAGCGCGCGCGACCTGACCCGCAACGACGAGTCGCCGGTGCTGGTTGTCGCCCCCGACATCCGCCGCGTCGTCTCCGGCGTCGCCGCCCGCCACGTGCCGGGCCTCACGGTCATCAGCTACCGCGAGGTCGATCCGACCGTCCCGTTCGTCACCCGCGGCGTCATCGCCGCGCAGGAGGCCGCGTGACGGCCGGCCGCGACGAGCGGAGCGGCGAGCGCCGCGAGCCCCGCGATAGCACCCACGCCGAACCGGCCGAGCGCGCGACGCGCGCGAGCCGCCTCGAAGGACAACCATGAAGATCCTCAAGTTCGAAGGCGCGTCGATGCGCGAGGCCCTGTCGAAGGTGAAGGCCGAGCTGGGCGACCAGGCGGTCGTCGTGTCGACGAGGCAGGTCCGCAAGGGGCTGCTCGGCACCGGCTACGAGATCTCGGCGGCGATCGACGACGACGAGCCCGCGGCCCTGCCGCCGGCGTCGCTGCCGCCGCACCCGCCGAAGCCGGCGCCGCGCGCCGCGCTCGCCGACGACGAGGTCGAGCGGGTGGTCGGGCCGCTCCGCGCCGAGCTCCGCTCGCTGCGCGCGCTGGTCAAGGGCCGCGGCGACGACCGCCCCGGCGCCGAGCTGCGCAACGAGCTGGTCGCGCTCCGCCGCGCCGTCGAGGACCTGCAGCGGCCGGGCGCGCCCGCCGCCTCTCCGGGCACCGGCGCCGGCGCCGGCGCTGCGTCGACCAAGGCCACCTTGCCCCCGCGCGGCGCACCGGCTCCCACCTCCACCGCGACCGCGACGCAGGCGGCGAGCCTCCCACCTCGCACCACCCAGGCCTCGCACGCCGCGCCGTCGTCCCCGGCGGGCGCCCTCACCGCGCCGAGCCGCGCGCAGAACGTCCTGCTCGTCGGCCCGACCGGCGTCGGCAAGACGACGACGATCGCCAAGATCGCCGCCCGCGCCGCGCTCATCGACGGCAAGAAGGTCGCGCTCGTCACCCTCGACAACTACCGCGTCGGCGGCGTCGACCAGATCCGCACCTTCGCCGACCTGATCGGCGTCCCGCTCCACGTCGTCGAGGATCCGGCCCAGCTCGCCGACCAGCTCGCCGAGCTGGCCGGCTACGACCTCGTCCTCATCGACACCGCGGGCCGCAGCCCGCGCGATCGCGCCGGCCTCGACTCGCTGCGCGTGGTCGCGTCGCTGCCGCAGCTCGAGGTCCACCTCACCGTCCCCGCCGGCAGCTCGGCCGCGCAGGTCGACGAGCTCGCCCGCCGCTTCGCCGCGCTCCACCCGCGCCGCCTGCTGTTCACCAAGATCGACGAGTGCGACCAGGCGCCCGAGCTGATCGCGGCGCCGACGCGGCTCAAGCTGCCGGTCACCTGGCTCGGCACCGGCCAGGCCGTCCCCGAGGACCTCGAGGTCGCCACCTCGTCGCGCCTGCTCGAGCTCGCGTCGCGCGGCCTCGGCGGACAGGCGGCGGCGTGAGCGCCCGCATCACCGACCAGGCCGCGTCCTTGCGCGTGATCCGCGGCGAGGGCGGCGAGCCGCCGGTCCGCCGCGAGCGCGTCGTCGCCGTCACCGGCGGCAAGGGCGGCGTCGGCAAGAGCACCGTCGCGCTCGGCCTCGCCACCGCCTACGCGATGGACGGCGCCCGCACGCTGATGGTCGACACCGACCTCGGCATGGCGGACCTCAACCTCCTGCTCGGCGTCGCGCCCGGCCGCTCGCTGCTCGACGCGCTCGCCGGCGTCCCCGTCGAGGAGGTGCTGGTCGCGGCCCACGGGTTGCAACTGCTGCCTGCTCAGAATGGGAGCTTCGCCTTGGCCACGATGAGCGATCGCGCAAGGGCGCGAGCTCTCGAGCTCTGCGGCCAGCTCTCCGACCGTTTCGATGCCCTCGTCTTTGACATCGCCGGCGGAATTGGCGCCCACCAGGCCGGCTTCACCGCCGCCGCGGCCGATCGCGTCGTCGTCGTCAACCCCGAGCCGCTGTCGATGGCCGACGCCTACGCCTGCCTGAAGGTGCTCGTCACCGAGCACGGCATCGACACCGCCTACGTCGTCCCCAACCGGGTCGTCGGCCGCGCGCAGGGCGACGAGATCGTCCTCCGCCTCACCGACCTGGTGAACCGCTTCCTCGACCTGCGCCTCATCGCGCTGCCGCCCATTCCCGCCGACCCCGCGGTCGGCGAGGCCGCCGCCCACGGCGTGCCGCTGCTCCGCCACCGTCCCGACTCCCCCGCCGCCCGCGCCATCCGCCGCGTGGCCCGTGCCCTCGACGCCCATGCCAGCCCCGACCTCCGCGCCGAGGTCGCGCGCGGGTTCTGGCGGCGTCATCTCGCCCTCGCCCAAGGAGACCGCCCGTGAAAGCCTACGCCAACTCTGCTCGCCGGCCCTCGCCAGAGCGCGACCGCCTGATCGCCGAGCACATCGACATCGCCCGCCGGATCTCGCTGCGCCTCGCGCGCCGCTGCCCGTCGTGGGTGTCGAGCGAGGACCTGGTGTCGGCCGGGATGCTCGGCCTCGCCGAGGCCGCCGAGCGCTACGACGACAGCCGCCAGGAGCCGTTCCTCGTCTTCGCCGAGAAGCGGATCCGCGGCGCGGTCCTCGACGAGCTGCGCCGCGGCGACATCATGCCCCGCCGCATCCGCCAGATGGCCCGCAAGGTCGGCGCGACGATCCAGGAGCTCGAGAAGAAGAACGGCGGCCCGCCCGACGACCAGACGGTCGCCGACGCGCTCGGCGTGCCGGTCGCGGAGTACCGCGAGAACCTCGAGCAGCTCGTCCACGTCACCATCGGCGCGCTCGACCAGGTCGAGAACGCGGCGCCGGCCGGCGGCGAGGACGGCTCGCCGATGAAGCAGGCGGAGCGCCGCGAGATCCTCGCCCGCATCAAGCAGGCGCTCACCCGCCTCGACCAGCGCGACGTGCTCGTGCTGTCGCTCTACTACAACGACGAGCTCACCTACGTCGAGATCGCCGAGGTCCTCGGCGTGACCACCTCGCGCGTGTGCCAGCTCCACGGCCGCGCGATCGCCCGGCTGCGCGCCGAGCTCGAGCAGGTCAAGCCGGCCGCCGCCACCCGCGGCACCGCCGAGGCGGTCGCCCATGGGTAGCGGCATCTACATCGCCGCCGCCGGCGCGGTGGCGCAGTCGAACGCGCTCGACGTCACGGCGAACAACGTCGCCAACGCGAGCACCACCGCCTTCCACGGCACCAAGGTCAGCTTCCACGAGGCGCTGACCCGGGCGAAGTCGCCCGACACCGCGCTGGTCGGCAACCAGACCACCAGCGTCGACGGCTCGCAGGGCGCGATGACCGTGACCGGCAACCCGCTCGACATCGCGCTCGACGGCGACGGCTACTTCGCCGTCGACAGCGCGCAGGGCGTCCGCTACACGCGCGCCGGCGCGCTGCGCCTCGGCACCGACGGCCGCATCGAGAACTCCGACGGCCTGCCGGTCCGCGGCGTCGGCGGCACGCCGCTCGTCGTCCCCCAGGGCTCGGCGACGATCTCGATCGCGCAGGACGGCACCATCTCCACCGAGGCGGGCCCGGTCGGCAAGCTCGAGCTCACCCGCTTCCCGCCCAACAGCATGCAGCGCGACGGCGCGACGCTCATGACCGCGACCGCCAGGCCGATCGCCGGCGACCCGCCGCGCGTGCTGCAGGCGACCCTCGAGGGCTCGAACGTCAACGTCGTGCGCGGCGTGGTGGAGCTGGTGAAGGTGTCGCGCAACTACGAGTCGCTGATGCGCGTGATCGAGGGCTTCCAGACGATCGAGAGCCGCGCCGCGCGCGATCTCGGCGGGCCCAAGTGAAGGCATAGAGGTCGTTTCTGCCCGCTGCCGCTCCCGCTCCCGCTCCCGCTCCCGCTCCTCGGCCCCACCCGATCGGGCCTCGGGATCGGGCGCGGGACCACCGAATCCACCAGAACCCGACACGGAGCTAGACCATGTTGCGAGCCCTCTCGAGCGCCGCCGCCGGTATGGAGGCCCAGCAGACCAAGCTGGACGTCACCGCCAACAACATCGCGAACGTGTCGACCGCCGGCTTCAAGAAGAGCCGCGCCGAGTTCGCCGACCTCATGTACCAGACGATCCGGCCCGCCGGCGCGTCGACCGGGCAGGGCACCAGCGCGCCCGGGCCGCTCGAGGTCGGCCTCGGCGTGCGCGTCGCCGGCACCCAGCGCATCGACGGCCAGGGCGCGCTGCAGCAGACCAACAACCCGCTCGACCTCGCGATCCAGGGCCGCGGCTACTTCCCGATCACGCTGCCGTCGGGCGAGACCGCGTACACGCGCAACGGCGCGTTCCAGCGCGACGCCGAGGGGCAGATCGTCACCGCCGACGGCTACCAGCTCGGCGACGGCATCACGATCCCGCCCGAGGCGACGTCGGTGTCGATCGCCGCCGACGGCACCATCAGCGCCACCATCCCCGGCGATCCGCAGCCGCAGAACCTCGGCCAGCTCCAGCTCGCCACGTTCGCCAACCCGGCCGGCCTCGAGGCCGCCGGCGGCACGCTGTTCAAGGCGACCGCGGCGTCGGGCGAGGCGATCGTCGGCACCCCTGGCGCCGACGGTGCCGGCTCGCTGCTGCAGGGCTCGATCGAGGGGTCGAACGTCGAGGTCGTCACCGAGATGATCGACCTCATCACCGGCCAGCGGGCCTACGAGGTCAACTCGCGCGTCATCAAGGCCGCCGACGAGATGCTCGGCCAGACGGCGCAGCTCCGATGAAGGCGCTCCTGTTCACCGCGTTCGCCGCCGCCGGCGCTGCCGCCGCGGTCGCGCCGCGCGCCGCTGCCGCCGAGCCGCTGGCCGAGGTGGCCCGCGCGCAGATCGAGGCGACGCTCCCCGCCGACCTCGGCATCGTCGAGGTCCACCTCACGCCGCGGCTCGCCGCGCTCGACGTCGACCCCGCGGTCGTCACCGCCGAGTGGACCCGCCCGCCGCGCGCCGGCACCGCCAGCGTCAAGCTCGCGTGGGGCAAGCCGTCGCGCTTCGTCCCGGTCACCCTCGCGGCGGTCGCCGCGGTGCCGGTCGCCGTGCGCGACCTCGCCCCCGGCGAGCCGATCACCGCCGCCGACGTCTCGATCGAGGAGCGCCCGCTCGCCGCCGGCGCCACCTTCGCCGCCCAGCCGGTCGGCCAGACCGCCACCACCGCGATCGCCGCCGGCTCGATCATCGGCGCCGGCGCCGTCACCCGGCCCGCGCCGATCCCGCGCGGCACCGCTGTGCGCGTCGAGGTCC
>DASZXE010000983.1:0-18847 GCA_035546475.1 Kofleriaceae bacterium | reverse complement strand
CCACGTGGGTAGTTCTGCCCGGAGGACTCCCTTGCCCTTCGCCGCCCGGCCGGAGCTCCGACAGGCGTGGGGCTGTGGGGCTCTCCCGCCAGAGGGACTCCTTCGCCTTCGCCGCCCGGCTGGATCTCGGCACGCGTGGGGACTCCCTCGGCTTTCGCCGCCGGCCGGAGCTCAGCCACGCGTGAACAGGGCTCTCCCGGCACGATCCCGACGTGGGTGATTTCAGAGACCGGCCACTGGAGGAGCCGGCGCCGGCTGTGACGGAGGCTCCATCTCCGCGAGATTTTTCCACTCTCCTCGTGCGTCGGGCCCAGCATGTGACAGACTGGCGCAACGTGGCCGGTCGCGCGCCCAGGTAACGGCGCGAGATCACGAGCCCAACGTGCCGATCCCGGCGGGCACCTCGCTTGCTTCGCACCGGGCGGCACTTCCTCCTTTCGGAGTCCTCGCGCATGCCCAGCAGCTTCAAGATCGGTGACCTTGCAGTCTATCCCGCCCACGGCGTGGTGGAGGTGTTGGGCGTGGACAGCAAGGAGATCCAGGGGACGATCTGTTCCTTCTACGTCCTCCGCGTCCTCGAGAACGAGATGCAGATCATGGTGCCGAAGGCCAAGGCCGACCAGGTCGGCCTCCGGCCGGTGGTGACCCAGCACGAGGCGAACGAGGTGTTCGCCGTGCTGCGCGACCACGAGGTCACGCTCGACAAGCAGACCTGGAACCGCCGCTACCGCGGCTTCATGGAGAAGATCAAGACCGGCTCGCTCTTCGATGTCGCCGAGGTCTTCCGCGATCTCCAGCGCCTCAAGAGCACCAAGGTCCTCTCCTTCGGCGAGCGCCGCATGCTCGAGACCGCGCGCTCGCTGATCGTCCGCGAGCTCGCAGTCGCCCGCAAGTGGAGCGAGGCGCACACCCAGGCCGAGCTCGAGAAGGCCTGCGCCTAGCACCGCGAGCGCTCACGGGGTCGGCCAGAATGACGACACGCGCTCGACCGGCGCGTGCAGACGCGGCGCGCGACAGGTGGAACGTCGCGCACAGCAGCGACACGCTCGCCTCACCCGCGATGGTCATGCGGCTCATCGCCTGGACCTCGCCGGCACGGTAGGGCGCTTCGCACGCTCGGTCTCGAGCGCGTTCTCGAGGAGGCACTTCGATCGCCTGGCTGGTCGTGCGCGCCTCGGAGACGCAGCTTGGCCAACCCTGTCAGGCGCCGCGATCGACCTCCCAGGTGAGGCCGGCGCGGCGGAGGCGATCCACCAGCGCGCGGCCCATCGCGACGCTCGGCGTGGTGACGCCGGCGGGGCTGGTGAGCGGGTCGAGGGCGAGGCAGAGCGCCGCCTCGCCGAGCATCTTCGCCGTCGACGCGTAGCCGGGATCGCCGTGCGCGTCGCCGGCGACGTAGACGAGCCGGTGGTGGCCGGCCTCGCCGACGAGCCGCACGCGCCAGCGGCCGCGCTCGCGCGCCGTCGCCGACGGACCCTCGCCCGGCTTCGGCGCGCGCCGCGCGAAGGCCGCGCGCAGCCGCGGGTGCTTGAGCGCGAACGCCATGCCGGCGAGCCCGCCGGTGATCGCCGCCGCCGTCGCGAGGCCGCGCGCCGTCGCCGGCGCCGACATCACCTCGCGGTAGACGAAGTCGTCGCCCCACGGGAAGCCGGCCAGCGCGTGCGCCCGCCGCACGACCCGCGTGTTGATGCCCGCCATCAGGAACGGGAACGTGAACACCCGCAGCGCGGGGTCCCAGCCGATCGCGCGCTCGTCGTGCACGCGCGGCCGCGGCGCGTCCGGATCCGGATCGAGCGCGTACGGGTTCGCGAGCACGCGCCGCACCGTCCGGTCCGCGGCCGCCTCCTGCGCGGTCTCGATGCCGCTCGCGACCGTGCCGCCCGACGCCGCGCCGCGCACCGGCCCGAAGTACGCCGTCACCGAGCGCGCCGGCACGCCGAACGCCGCCAGCATCTCCTGCTGCAGCGCCCACGTGCCGAGGTCCGACGGGATCGAGTCGAAGCCGCAGGTGTGGACGATGCGCGCGCCGCTCGCCTTCGCGCGCTCGTGGTGCGCGTCGATCATCCGCCGCATCCACTGCACCTCGCCGGCGAGGTCGCAGTAGTGGGTGCCGTTCGCCGCGCACGCCGCCACCAGCTCGCTGCCGAGCTTCGCGTACGGACCCGCCGTCGTGCAGACGACCGCCGCGCGCCGCGCGACGTCGGCCATCGCGCGCGCGTCGAGCGCGTCGGCGACGATGACCGGCACGCCGAGCCCGAGCGCCTCGAGCTTCTCCTTGCTGCGGCCGGCGACCGCCCACCGCACGCCCTGGCCGGCGCGCTGGAGATAGTCGGCCACCAGCTTGCCCGTGAAGCCGGTCGCCCCGAACAGCACCACGTCGAGCTCGCGCATCGGCGCGACCTTACGCCCGCGCGGCCGCCGTGCGCCGCAGCCGAACCGAGATTGTTACCGGCGGTGCTGGCGCGGCACGCGCCGCCGCGGGACGGTCAGCGGATGAAGACCCTGCAGCGTGCCGCCCTCGTGCTCGCCGCCGCGCTGGCGCTCGCCGCCTGCGGCGGCAAGGCGCAGCCGCCGACCACGCCGGAGCCGTCGCCCGACGACCCGGTGGCGACGATGAACTACCTGCGGGACCAGCTCTGCGCCTGCAAGGACCAGGACTGCGCCGCGCCGATCGGCGACAAGATCAACGCCGCCAGCGCGCGCTACCAGAGCGCCAAGGTCACCGACGAGCAGCTCAGGTCGATCAACGAGGCGAACGCCGGCATCGACACCTGCATGAAGCGGCTCATGAACCCCGAGGAAGACGAGCGCATCTCCGTCCCGCAGTGACTGACAGAGGTCGGCCAGTTGGGTCTTGGCGTGTGTGCCGTCGCTCCCACGCGCTGACCGGCCGCATTTCTCGTTCTCGCCAACCCGGCGACAGGGTTGCCGAGAACAGCGATCGCGATCGATCGGCGCCTGCAAGTTCGATCCCCTGGCTGGTCGTACGCGGGTCAAGAACGCATTTCTCGGCGACGCTGTGAGCGTCCGAGCGGAGTGGTTGCGCTGACCGCGACCGGGCCCGAGCTTCGCGTCGAGCCGGATCGATCGACGACAGGGTTGGCGTTCTGGCCAACCCGGTGAGCGTCCGAGCGGAGTCTCCGCGCGGGGCTGCGCTGACCGCGACCGGGCCCGAGCTTCGCGTCGAGCCGGATCGATCGACGACAGGGTTGGCGTGCTGGCCAACCCGGTGAGCGTCGAGCGGAGCTCGGCGCCGGGCTGTGCTGGCCGAGATAGGTCCCGGGTCCTTCGCGGCCCCGCGCGGCCGACGAGAGGACTGGCCAAGAGTGAAGCGCGGTCGGCGCGACGCGCTGGCCGGGCGTGGCCTGGCATCGGCGATGCAGCTCTCGCCGGCATGGCCATCCACGACGACGTCCGTGATCTCCCCGCCGAGGCCGGCGGCCGGTCTCCCTGGTCGTGGCGCATCGGGTCGCTCGGCGGCGTCCCGATCCGCGTCCACGTCACGCTGCTGCTCCTGCTCGCCTGGATCGCGATGTCGTACTGGCTGGTCGGCGGGCCGACGGCCACCGCGGTCGGCGCCCTGATGCTGGTGACCGTCTTCGCGATCATCGTCGTCCACGAGCTCGGCCACGCGCTCATGGCCCGCCACTTCGGCGTGCGCACCCGCCAGATCCTGCTGCTGCCGATCGGCGGCATCTCCAGCATCGAGCGGGTGCCGGAGCAGCCGTTGCAGGAGCTGGCGGTCGCGCTGGTCGGCCCCGCCATCAACCTCGTCCTCGCGGCGCTCCTCGCCGTCGGGCTCGCTGCCGCCGGCGCCAGCAACGATCCGGCCCTCGCCACCACGCCCGGCGTCGCGTTCGCGGCGTCGCTCGTCTGGATCAACGTCGCGCTCGCGGTCTTCAACCTGCTACCGGCCTTCCCGCTCGACGGCGGCCGCGCCCTGCGCGCGCTCCTCTCGCTGCGCATGGACCGCGACCGCGCCACCGGCATCGCCGCCACCGCCGGCAAGGTGCTCGCGCTCGTGCTCGCCGTGGTCGGCCTCGCCGTCAACGTGTGGCTGGTGCTCATCGCCGCGGTCGTCTGGCTGGGCGCGCGCCAGGAGCGCGAGCTGGTGCGCGTCCGCACGTCCCTGAGCGGCGTGCCGGCGCGCGAGGTGATGACCCGGCGGTCGGCGGTCGTCGACGTCGACGAGCCGGTCGGCTTCGCGGCGGTCCGCATGATGGAGAGCGGCACCGGCGTGCTGCCGCTGGTCGACCACGGCCGGCTGGTGGGCGCGGTCACCCGCGGCGACGTGGCGACCGCCATGCACGACGCCGGCCCCGACACGCCGACCTGGCGGGCGCCGCGCCAC
The DNA here is from genome assembly GCA_035546475.1 of Kofleriaceae bacterium. Classification (GTDB taxonomy): domain Bacteria; phylum Myxococcota_A; class Polyangia; order Haliangiales; family Haliangiaceae; genus UBA2376. The sequence continues at coordinate 14,496 of DASZXE010000983.1, read as the reverse complement.
CCGGTCGTGCGCGTGGGCCCCGACGAGCCGCTGGAGCACGTGCTCGACGAGCTCCAGGCCTCGCCCGGCGCGGTGCCGGTCGTCGTCGAGGGCGACACGCCGGTCGGCGTCGTGACGGCCGACCAGCTCGCGACGTACGTGACCCTGCACCCGGGCCACCCCGGCCAGCCGCACGCCCGGACCCACCGCGGGATGCAGCCCTGACGGGAGCGCGGGCCGGGATGCCCGGGACGCCGGCCGGGGGGACGCTGGGGACGCTTGCGACGCGGGCGGCGAGTTGAAACCCAGTCGCGGCGCGTGCTAGCGTGCCGCCCGCCTCCATGCAGGTCCACGTCGCGCGCGCCGAGCTGGTCACCCTCCCGGTCGATGCGATCGTCAACCCAGCGAATTCGCTAGGGATCATGGGCGGCGGCATCAGCGGATGGATCCGCCGGGCCGGCGGCGACGTGATCCAGCACGACGCGATGGCGGCCGCGCCGATCGCGGTCGGAGCGGCCATCATCACGACCGCGGGGACCCTGCCCTGCCGCTTCGTGATCCACGCGCCGATCATGGAGGAGCCGGGCCTGAAGATCCCGGCCGAGAACGTCCGCCGCGCCGCGCGCGCCGCGCTGATCGCGGCCGACGTGAAGCAGTTCAAGATGATCGCGTTCACCGGGATGGGCACCGACCTCGGCGACGTGCCGCTCGACGAGGCCGCCCGCGCCATCGTCGAGGAGATCCGCGCCCACAAGCGCCCGTGCCCGGAGACGATCTACCTCGTCGACGCCCAGCAGCCGATGGTCGAGGCGTTCGAGGAAGCCCTCCGGAACGCCGTCCAGAACCTGTAGCCCGGCACATCTTGGCGTCGGCGCGGACCTCGCGACGAGGCTCGCGTCAACGACCACGTCAACGCTGGCGTGAGCGCGCGCCGGCCGTCGTGAGCGAGGCACCCGGCCGTCGCGAACGGCACCCAGGCGCGGCGCCGCGGGGCGCCTACGTGGTGGAGATCTTGGGGCCGGGGCGGGTTGACCGGGGCGCGCGGCCAGGCTCTATACTCGGCCCGCTTTGCAGGAACTGCACCTCCAGCTCCAGGCGTTCTCGCCAGCGGGTCTCGCGATCCTCTGCACCCTTTGTTTCTGCGGGCTTTTCACCTTCCTGGCCGTCGCGATCGGCCCCAAGGCGGTGACGCCCGAGAAGCTCAAGCCGTTCGAGTGCGGCAGCGAGCCGATCGGCACCCCGCGCGGCCGCTACTCCGTGAAGTTCTACCAGGTCGCGATCCTCTTCCTGGTCTTCGACATCGAAGCGGCCTTCATGTACCCGTGGGCGCAGCTCTACGCCAAGCTGTCGATGAACGCGACGGGCGGAGTCAGCCCGTTCGGGTTCGTCGAGATGCTCGTGTTCGTTGCCATCCTCGTGGTCGCCCTCGCATACGTGTGGCGCAAGAAGGCGATCGGGTGGGACTGAGCATCCAAGGATCGCGGCGGCCCGGCGCACGCGTGGCCTGCAAACGCGGAGACCTGCCTTGCTGGAAATGATCACCACGAAGCTCGAGGACGCGGCCAACTGGGGCCGCAAGTTCTCGCTGTTCACCTACCCGTTCGTCACCGCGTGCTGCGGCATGGAGTTCATGTCCGTCGCCGCGCCCAAGTACGACATCGCGCGCTTCGGCGCCGAGTTCCCGCGGTTCTCGCCGCGGCAGTCCGACCTCATCATGATCGTCGGCACGATCACCGAGAAGCAAGGGCCGGCGCTCAAGCGCATCTACGACCAGATGACCGAGCCCAAGTGGGTGATCGCCTTCGGCGTCTGCGCGTCGACCGGCGGCTTCTACCAGAACTACCACGCGATGCCGGGCGCCGATCAGGTCATCCCCGTCGACGTCTACATCCCCGGCTGCCCGCCGCGCCCCGAGCAGGTGCTCGACGCGCTGATCCTCCTGCAGGAGCGCATCCAGCGCGGCGACGGCCACAGCCAGCTCCGGCTCAAGCGCGAGAAGATCGTCATGAAGCAGCGCGAGGCGGAGGAGTAGCCATGGCCCAGTCCGTCCTCGACGCCCTGAAGAAGAAGTTCGGCGACGCCATCGAGCGCACCGAGAGCGCGCACGGCGACGAGACCGCGGTGGTCAAGGCCGCGAAGCTCGTCGAGATCGCGACCTGGCTGCGCGACGACCCGGCGATGGCGTTCGACGCGCCGGCGTTCGTCACCGCGATCGACCTCGCCCACTGGCAGCCGGTCGGCCCGGCGCTCCCCGGCGCGCGGCCCGCCTACGACCCGGCGAGCCCCCGCTTCGAGGTCTGCTACCAGCTCCGCTCGAACCCGCACCGCACCCGCATCCGCCTCAAGATCGCGGTCACCGAGGCCAAGCCGTCGGTGCCGAGCCTCGCCGCGCTGTGGCCTGGCTTCGACTGGCAGGAGCGCGAGACGTTCGACATGTACGGCATCAAGTTCGAGGGCCACCCCGACCTGCGCCGCATCTACCTCTACGACGAGTTCGTCGGCTACCCGCTCCGCAAGGACTACCCGAAGGAGAAGCGTCAGCCGCTGGTCCGCCGCACCGACCTGGTCGGGGATCACTGAAGGCCCCGGGAGCCGCACCATGGCCGACCTCAAGACCCTCGTCCTCGGGCGCAAGGACGCCGCCGACCTCGACCGCGAGCAGGAGCTGCCGCACGAGCTCATGACCGTCAACATGGGCCCGTCGCACCCGGCCATGCACGGCACGGTGCGCATCGTGCTCACCGTCGACGGCGAGCGCGTCGTCGCCGGCGATGTCCAGCCCGGCTACCTGCACCGCTGCTTCGAGAAGGAGTCGGAGCACGCCACGTACACGCAGGTGTTCCCGTACACGGACCGCCTCAACTACGTGTCGCCGATGATCAACAACGTCGGCTACGCGATGGCCGTCGAGAAGCTGCTCGGCCTCACCGGCAAGATCCCGCTGCGCGCCGAGTACGTGCGCGTGATCGTCAGCGAGATCTCGCGCATCACCGACCACCTGACCTGCATCGGCGCGTCGGCGATGGAGCTGGGCGCGTTCACGCCGTTCCTCTACCTGCTCAAGAGCCGCGAGTGGCTCTACACGCTGCTCGAGGAGATCTCGGGCGCGCGGCTCACCCACTCGTACGTGCGCGTCGGCGGCGTGTCGAAGGACATGCCGGCCGGCTGGCCCGACAAGGTCAAGGCGCGCCTCGCCGAGATCAAGGTCGCCCTCGCCGAGTGCGAGGTGATGCTGAACGGCAACAAGATCTTCCGCGACCGCATGGCCGGCATCGGCGCGCTCAGCCGGGCCGACGCGATCCGCTGGGGCCAGACCGGCCCGATCGGCCGCGCCTGCGGCGTCGACTACGACGTGCGCCGCGACCACCCGTACTCGATCTACCCGGAGCTCGAGTTCGACGTGCCGCTCGGCACCACCGGCGACTGCCTCGACCGCTACCTCGTGCGCATCGAGGAGATGAAGCAGTCGATGCGCATCCTCGACCAGTGCTTCGCGAAGGTCCCCGACGGCCCGATCATGTCCGACGATCCGTGGGTGGCGCTGCCGCCCAAGACGGACACGTACAACACGATCGAGTCGATGATCCGCCACTTCAAGCACATCGTCGACGGCATCCGGGTGACGCCCGGCGAGGCGTACACGTTCGTCGAGGGCGGCAACGGCGAGCTCGGCTTCTTCATCGTCGCCGACGGCACCGGCCGTCCGTACAAGTGCTACTGCCGCAGCCCCTCGTTCGTGCACCTGTCGACCGCGTCCACCCTCGCGCACGGCCACCTCATCGCCGACATCGTGCCGATCTTCGGCATGATCAACATGATCGGCGGCGAGTGCGACAAGTGACCAAGCAATGACCGACATCCCGCCCACCCCTCCCAGCACCGTCCCGCCTGGGCCCGCGCAGGTCCCGCCGATCGCACCGCCGGCCGCCGCCGCGCCGCCGGCGCCGACCCCCGCGCCCGACACGGTGACGCTCACCATCGACGGCATGTCGGTGACGGTGCCGAAGGGCACGAACGTGCTCGAGGCCGCCCGCAAGCTCGGCATCGACATCAGCGCGTTCTGCTACCACCCGGGCCTGTCGATCGCGGCCTGCTGCCGGCAGTGCCTGGTGTCGATCGAGAAGAACCCGAAGCTGCAGCCGTCGTGTCAGCAGACGGCCGGCGACGGCATGGTGGTGCGGACCAAGGACCCGGTGTCGACGCTCGCGCGCAAGCAGATGCTCGAGTTCACGCTGGTCAACCACCCGATCGACTGCCCGATCTGCGACAAGGCCGGCGAGTGCACGCTGCAGAAGCTGTACTTCGACCACGACGGCGCCGACTCGCGGGTCGACACGCCGAAGGTACACAAGCCGAAGGTCGTCGACCTCGGCACCCACATCGTCCTCGACGCCGAGCGCTGCATCCTGTGCACGCGCTGCATCCGCGTCTGCGACGAGGTCGCCGGCGAGCACCAGCTCGAGATGGCCAACCGCGGCGATCACGAGGAGCTGACGACCGCGCCCGGCGAGCGGCTCGACAACCCGTACTCGCTCAACACCGTCGACGTCTGCCCGGTCGGCGCGCTCACGTCGAAGGACTTCCGCTTCACGATGCGGGCGTGGGAGCTCGACTCGTCGCCGTCGATCTGCCCCGGCTGCGCGACCGGCTGCAACATCGAGCTGCACCACAAGCAGGAGCGGGTCTGGCGCATCCAGCCGCGGCTCAACGCCGACGTCAACGGCCACTGGATGTGCGACGAGGGCCGGTTCACCTACCACCCGCTGCGCGAGTCGCGCCTCGCGGTGCCGACGGTCGGCGGCCTGCCGGCGTCGTGGGAGAAGGCGATCAAGACGGCGGGTGACAAGCTCGCCGCCGCCGCCAAGGTCGGCAACGCGATCGCGGTCGTGCTGTCGGCGCAGGCGTCGAACGAGGACAACTACGCGCTGCTCCGGCTGGCGACCGCGTGGAAGGCGCAGGTCTTCCACACCGCGCGGCCGCCCGTGCCCGAGCGGGCCGACGGCAAGCTGCGGGTCGCCGACGTCAACCCGAACGCCGCCGGCGTGCAGGCGCTGGCGCCGGCCGCCAGGCCGCTCGCGGAGCTCGAGCCGGGCATCAACACCGGCGCGATCCGCGTCGTGGTCGCGCTCGGCCACGACCTGCCGATGTCGTCGACGGCGCTCGGCCGCCTGCGCGAGCTCGACCTCTACCTGGCGCTCGCGACGCACGAGCTCGGCCCGGTCGGCCACGCCGGCGTCGCGCTGCCGATCGCCGCGTGGGCGGAGCAGCACGGCTCGTTCACCAACCAGGACGGCAAGCTGCAGCGCTTCCACGGCGCGATCGACGCCCCCGGCCAGGCGGTCGCCGGCTGGGAGGCGATGGCGCGGCTCGGCCGCGCGTCGGGCGCCAACCTGACCTGGACCGCCGCGCGCGACGTGTGGAAGGACATGACCGCGGCGGTCGCGGCGTGGAAGGGCGCGGCGTGGGGCCGCGAGATCCGGCCCGTCCAGCTCCGCTTCGCCGGCTCGCGCGGCTGACGTGGATCGAGAGGCACCGAGGCAGCGATGAAAGCCGAAACCATCTACGCCATCCTCGACAACCCCGCGACGAAGTGGGTGTTGCTCGTCTTCCTGCTGGTGATGCCGCTGGCGTCGCTGCTCACGTGGGCCGAGCGGCGGCAGAGCGCGATGATGCAGGACCGGCTCGGTCCCAACCGCGCCAACATCGGCCCGATCCGCCTGAAGGGCATCCTCCACTTCGTCGCCGACGCGGTGAAGATGATCTCGAAGGAGGACTTCATCCCCGGCAACGTCCACCGCGGGCTGTTCACGCTGGCGCCCTTGCTCGCGATCGGCCCGGTCCTCATCGCCTTCGCGATCATCCCGTTCGGCCCGACGATCTTCCCGCACAGCTTCACGTCGACGCTCGACCCGGCGGCGCTGGCGCGCACGCCCGACGTGCACGCGTTCGCCGACTCGATCCGGCTGCAGATCGCGCAGCTCGACTTCGGCCTGCTCTTCTACTTCGCGATCCTCACGCTCGCGAACTACGGCGGCACCATCGCCGGCTGGGCCAGCTACAACAAGTGGGCGCTGCTCGGCGGCCTGCGCAGCTCGTCGCAGATGATGAGCTACGAGGTGTCGATGGGCCTGTCGCTGATGGGCTGCTTCATCCTGGTCGGCAGCCTCGAGCCGGGCTTCATCGTCGCCAGCGGCGTGTCGTCGAAGATCGCGGCCTCGAACCCGCTCAACTGGCTGTGGCTCTGGCAGTTCCCGGCGCTCCTGCTCTTCTTCACGGCGGCCATCGCCGAGACCAAGCGGGCGCCGTTCGACATCCCCGAAGGCGAGCCGGAGATCATCGGCTACTTCGTCGAGTACTCCGGCCTGCGCTGGGGCCTGTTCTTCCTCGCCGAGTTCATCGAGATCGTCTTCATCTCGGCGGTCATCGTCAGCATCTTCTTCGGCGGCTACCAGGTGCCGTTCCTCGACCCGGACGGCTTCCGCTTCGGCGGCTACGTCACCGAGATCCAGGGCGTCTGGGTGTCGACGGGCGGCATGGTGCTGCACATGCCGCACTGGGCGGTCAGCCTCCTGCAGATCGGCGCGTTCGGCCTCAAGGTCGTCCTCGTCTGCTGGCTGCAGCTCATGATCCGGTGGACGCTGCCGCGCTTCCGCGCCGACCAGCTCATGAACCTGGGCTGGAAGCTGCTGCTGCCGCTGGCGCTCGGCTGGACGATGTTCACCGCGCTGGCGAAGCTGCTCTTCATCTACATGGGCTGGCTGTAGGCCGGCCGCGAGCTAGAGGTACCCATGGCGAGCACACACGATCACGGCGGCGGCCACGGCCACGACCTGGCGCACGGGCAGGCCGAGGGCCACGGCGAGTCGGACACGATCTCGGCGAGCCTCAAGGTGCTCGCGGTGTCGGCGAACCAGAAGGTGCGCACCGTGCAGGTCTCGCGGCCCGGCGACGAGGACGTCACCTACCTGGAGGCGACCCGCCAGGGCCTCGCGGTGACCTTCAAGCACTTCGTCCTCAACCTGTTCGGCAAGCGGCGGCCGGTCGACAAGCTCAACTCGGGGCAGCCGGTCGCGCCGAAGGGCATCCTCCCGTACAACGAGATCGAGACGATCCAGTACCCGGAGGAGAAGACGGTCTACCCGGAGCGGTTCCGCGGCCTCCACCGGCTGATGCAGCGCGACGACGGCCAGGTGCGCTGCGTCGCGTGCATGTGCTGCCCGACGGTGTGCCCGGCCCACTGCATCACGATCGTGCCCGAGCAGGCCGAGGACGGCCGCATCGAGAAGCGGCCGGCGATCTTCGAGATCGACGAGCTGCGCTGCGTGGTGTGCGGCCTGTGCGTCGAGGCGTGCCCGTGCGATGCGATCCGCATGGACTCGGGCACCCACGCGAAGCCGGTCGAGCGGCGCGGCGACGCGGTGATGGGCAAGGCGGACCTGCTCGCCGTGTCGACGCAGCACCGCAAGGACCCGAAGTCGATCGCGGTGCAGGGCGGCGAAGGCCCCGACTGGCGCGAAGCTCCCAAGTGAGCGGCCGCGAGCGCGACGTCGCTCCCGTCCGGGCCGGGAGCTAGCGGGTGTACAGCTCCCTCGACAAGATCGACCTCGTCGTCGATTCGCCGCTGCGCTACGTGCAGACGGACCATCGGAGCGCCGAGGAGCTGGCCGCCAACCCCGACCTCGCGACGCTGTTCGCGCTGACGCGGATCCTGAAGCCGCAGCAGCACGCGCGATCGACCGGCGTCGACGCGCAGGTCGTGTACGCGACGACCGACGCCGGGCTGCCGGCGTTCCTCGAGGACGTGCTGGCGGCGACCGGCGCCGGTCATCAGGTGCGCGGCGCGGCGGCGGTGAAGACGTACGCGCAGGGCGACGAGACGCCGGGCGAGCTGGCCGACCGCGCGTTCCGCGGGCTGGCGCAGCGAGTGTCGCGGCGGGTCGGGCTGACCGACATGGCGACGGTGCTGCGCGCGCTCGAGGCGGAGACGGTCGCGGATCCGCCGCGCCAGGCCGACGACGAGGAGGCGTACTGGGCGCGCGTGCTCGAGCTGGCGGCGGTGACCTGCGAGATCGTGCGCGCGCGGAGCGGCGGCCACTGGGAGATCCACCACCACGCCGACCTGCCGTTCGGGTTCGCCACGTCGCCGCAGGGGATGGCGACGCCGGCGGGCGCGCCCGGCGCGGGCGGCATCATCCTCGCGACCAACCGCGCCCACCGGTTCATCGCCGACGGCAAGGACGAGTCGATGTTCCTCCTGCTGGCGGCCGACCGCGAGGTGAGCGCCGCGGCGATGCACACCGAGGACCTGCCGGTGATGCCGAACCTGCGCTCGCGGCAGGAGGCGGTCGCGTGCTCGCTGGCCTGGCGGCCGCTGTTCACCGGCGCACCGGACGACCCGGGCTTCCCGGTGATCGCGTACGGCCACGACACGCCGGAGACGTTCGGCGCGTTCCTCGCCGAGCGCGCCGGCGACCTCGACGTCGCGCACGGCAAGGCGATGGCGAACCTGCGCGAGCAGGAGGTGACGACCGAGGAGGTCGACCTCGAGGGCGTGTCGATGCTGGCGGTGAGCGGCAGCTACTACGCGGCCGAGAAGCTGCTCGACCGCGACTTCATGCGCGGGCTGCACCGGCGGCTCGGCCACGAGATCCTGGCGGCGAGCGTGCCGCGGCGCGGGCTCATGTTCGTGACGGCGGTCGAGCGGTCGGACAAGCGCGAGCTGCTGGTGCTGCAGGCGGCGACGCGGCACGAGGCGAAGACGACGCGGGCGATCAGCGAGGCGATCCTGCTGGTGAAGGACGGCGCGGTCGCGGGGCACGTCGAGATCAGCGCGCGGCGCGACGGCGACTACGACGACGCGGAGGCGGGCGACGGTGATGACGGCGGCGAGGGCGAGCGCGAATCGTCGTCGGTCGAGGCCCCGAAGTCGGCGTCGGCGGCGCCGGCCGCGGCGGCGGGAGCGAAGGCCGCCGACGAGCCGCCGCGCAAGCTCGGCTGGTTCGCGCGGCTGTTCGGCCGCAAGAAATGATCGCGCGTCGTCCGGAGTGATCGCCGGTCGCGCGGGATCGACGTCGTCGATGATCGCGATCTCGCGGAGGTACGCATGCGTGAGGCGCGTTGTTCGGTCGCAGCCTCGCTTTGGGGTTGACGGTCGTGATCGTCGTCCCTATGGTTGAAAGCGAGCCCGGCGGCTCGATGCGATCAACGGGACAAAATCTGTCTCCTACACCTGCTATCCAGGGATCTGCCTCTACCTCGGGAGTGCATGCCCGCACGTCGGGAAGCCCGATGAGGCACGTGGAGCCCACCTACCGCAACGGTAGGGGATAGACTGTCCTACGGTCGAGCCTGTCGGTCTCAATCTATTTCGTGTCCTGCTCGGCAGCTCCTTGCGAGCGTCGTGCAGGATCAGACGGGGCCATCCAACGGCCCCGTCCTTATTTTCGGCCTCCGCCGTGAGAGCGGTCAGCGGCGTGAGGCGAGGACGCTGGTGAGGCCGACCGCGGCGGCGCCGAGGCCGAGCCAGGCGAGGATGCCGGTGGCGGCGAGCTGGCCGCGCGTCGCCGCGAGCGCGGCGCAGGCGAGCAGGTAGGCGCCGAGACCGAGCTCGCCGACGACGACCGCGCCCGCCGGCACCCGGTAGCTGGACCGGCGTCGCGCGGCGCCGGTCGCGCCGTCCTTCGGCGTGCGCACGAACTCGCTCGCGCGGCCGAGCAGCGCCTCGACGATCGCGCGGCTCTGGGAGACCGCCAGCCCCGCCGTCAGCGCGACCAGCGCCGGCACCCGCGCGAGCGCGCGCAGCCGGGAACGTCCGACCGCGCGCTGGCTCGCGCCGACGAACGTCGCCAGCACGGCGAGCGTGACGACGGCCGAGAGCAGGTGCACCGGCCCGGCGGCGACCGGCGCGCCGCCACCGGCGAGGGCGACGCCGCCGCTGGCGAGCACCGCGAGCGTGAGCAGGTACGGAAGGTTGTGGCCGAGGTGGAGCGCCGCCTCGAGCTTGCGCCACCACGGCCAGCGCGCGCGCGCCACCGACGGCGCCAGCTTGCGCGCGCACTCGATCGAGCCCTTCGCCCAGCGGTGCTGCTGCGACTTGAAGGCGAGCACGTCGGCCGGCAGCTCGGCCGGCACGACGACGTCGCCGGCGTAGACGAAGCGCCAGCCGGCGAGCGCGGCGCGGTACGACAGGTCGAGGTCCTCGGTCAGCGTGTCCGCGTGCCAGCCGCCGGCGTCGGCGATCGCCCGCGCGCGCCACACGCCGGCGGTGCCGTTGAAGTTGAAGCACGCGCCGGCGGCGGCCCGGCCGGCCTGCTCGACGGCGAAGTGGCCGTCCAGCAGCAGCGCCTGCAGCTCGGTCAAGAGGCCGGCGTCGCGGTTCAGGTGGCCCCAGCGCGCCTGCACGAGGCCGACGCGGGCGTCCGTGAAGTGGCCGACGGTGCGGCGGAGGAAGTCGGGCGGCGGCACGAAGTCGGCGTCGAAGACCGCGAGCAGCTCGCCGCTCGCGATCGCGCGCCCCGCCTCGAGCGCGCCCGCCTTCCAGCCGCGGCGATCCGCGCGGTGCAGGTGGTGCGCGTCGAACCCGCGCGCGCGCAGGGCGGCGACCGCGGCGGCGCACCGCCCGCGCGTGTCGTCGGTGGAGTCGTCGAGGACCTGCAGCTCGAGGCGATCGCGCGGCCAGTCGAGCGCCGCCGCCGCCGCGATCACGCGCGCCGCGACCTCGCGCTCGTTGTAGAGCGGGAGCTGCACGGTGACCCGCGGCAAGGCCGCGTCGGGCGGCAGCGCCGGCGGCGCCGCGAACCGGTGGCGACGCGCCCGCAGCGTGAGCAGGAGCCGGTGCGCGCCGAAGACCGCCAGCAGCGCGAGGCTGCCGAGGTACACGCACCAGGCGACGGTCAGCATGTCAGCGCGACGGGCAGGAGCGCCCGGTGTCGGCGGCGGGGCACTGATGGACCGCGAGCAGGTCCATCGTCCACGCGACGCCGACGTGGATCATCACGCCGCCCCAGATCGATCGCGTCCGCATCGCCAGCGTGCCGAGGATGAGGCCGGCGCCGATCGCGCCGAACGTCTCCGCCATCGGCTTGCCGTAGTGGATCATGTTGTACGGCACGATCATCACGAAGATCGCGTTGGCGCCGAGCGCGCGCCGCAGGCCGTGCAGGATGAAGCCGCGGAAGAAGAACTCGAGGCACATGAACTGCACCGCGTACATCGCCTCCCACGTCCACAGATCGGTCCACGACCGGTTGGCCTGCGCGTAGAACGGGTACGTCGAGCGGAACGCGTCGGTGTGCGACGCGAGGAAGACCGCCGGCAGGATCATCGCGAACATCACCACGTAGATCCACAGGTGGCGGAAGAAGCCGCGCGGCGACAGGTGGTAGTCGCGCAGGCGCTCGCCAGGCAACAGCAGGATCACGATCACCGGCAGCACGACGTAGCCGATGACGCGCCACAGCACCCACCAGGCGAACGCCTCGAGCTGGAAGTAGTGCGTGTGCATCCGGTCGGAGAACCAGGCCTTGTAGAGCTCGCGCTGGCCGACGTACTCCTGCAGGGTCAGCGAGATGCAGACGGTCGCCAGGATGACGGCGACCTTCCAGTCGAAGCCGCGCGGCCGGTCGTTGGCCCCCGGGCCGCGATCCTCGTCGATCGCGCGCCACTGATCGATCGTGACGCGCGCGACCGCGCGGCCGAGCCAGCCGCCGCGCCGGTACGACCGCACCGCGACCGCCGAGAACGCCGAGCCGACGACCAGCGCGACGCCGAGCCCCTTGAGGACGCCCTGGACCTCGGCGGCGGAGCTCACGAGCGTGCGAGCTTCTCGGCTGCCTGCCGCAGCCGGCGCCGGGTGACCTCCTTGCCCAGCACCGCCATCGTCTCGAACAAGGGCGGCGACGCCTTGCGGCCGGTGACCGCCACCCGCAGCAGCATGAAGGCGTGCTTGGTCTTCCAGCCGAGCTGGGTGGCCCAGGCGCGCGCCTCCTCCTCGATCATCGCGTGGTCCCAGCCCTCGCGCGCCTCGAGGCGATCGACCAGCGCGAGCAGCGCGGCGGCGACCGCGGCCGGCGCGACGTCGGGGATGGCCAGGTCGGCGGCGACCGCCGTGTAGTCGAGGTCGCCCGAGAAGAAGTACTCGGTGGCGGGGATGAACTCGTCGAGCTTCTTGATCCGCTCGCGGACGAGCGGGACGATCCGCGCCAGGTGCTCGCGGCGCAGGCGCCAGGCGACGAGCGCGTCGACGAGCTGCTCGGGCGACAGGTCGTGGAGGTACTTCTCGTTCAGCCAGGTCAGCTTCTCGAGGTTGAAGACCGGCCCGCCGAGCGCGATGCGGTCCCACGAGAAGGCGGCGACCATCTCGTCGAGCGAGAACTTCTCCCGATCGTCGCCGAACGACCAGCCCATGAGGCCGAGGAAGTTGCAGAGCGCCTGCGGCAGGATGCCGGCGTCGCGGTAGTAGTTGATCGAGACCGGGTTCTTCCGCTTCGAGATCTTCGACTTGTCGGCGTTGCGCAGGAGCGGCATGTGGTGCCACGCCGGCTCCTCCCAGCCGAACGCCTGGTAGAGCAGCACGTGCTTCGGCGTCGACGAGATCCACTCCTCGGCGCGGATGACGTGCGTGATCTCCATCAGGTGATCGTCGACGACGTTGGCGAGGTGGTAGGTCGGCATGCCGTCGGACTTCAGCAGGACCTGATCGTCGAGCTGGCCGACCTCGAAGCTGACCTCGCCGCGGAGCTGGTCCTTGACGATCACGCTGCCCGACAGCGGCGTCGCGAGCCGGATCACGTGGGTCTCGCCGGCGGCGGCGCGGCGCTCGCTCTCCTCGCGCTCGAGCACGCGGCAGTGGCGGTCGTAGCCGATGAAGCTGCGCTTCTCCGCGACGTGCTGGGCGCGCACCTCGGCGAGCCGCTCGGCGGTGCAGAAGCAGCGGTACGCCTTGCCGCGCGCGACGAGGTCGGCGGCCGCCAGGGCGTAGTGCTCGCGGCGCTCGCTCTGCCGGTACGGGCCGTACGGGCCGCCGATGTCGGGCCCCTCGTCCCACGACAGCCCGACCCAGCGGAGCGCGTCGAAGATCATCGCCTCGCTGTCGGAGCGGGCGCGCGCCTGGTCGGTGTCCTCGATCCGCAGGATGAACTTGCCACCCTGCTGGCGGGCGAAGACGTAGTTGAACAGCGCGATGTACGCCGTGCCGACGTGGGGATCCCCCGTCGGCGACGGCGCGATGCGCACCCGGACGGGCCGCGAGCTACTGGCCATGGCGCCGCGTCATACCATGACGGCCCCGGAGGCGGCGCCGCCGCTCGCTACTGGAGCTTGGGCGCGCCCTTCTCGACGACCCAGGTCTTGTAGTAGCTGTCGGCCGGCGTGCCCTGCGCGATGCGGTCCTGCGCCTTCTTCAGCTCCTCGTCGATGAGGGCCTTGAACGCGGGCAGCGGCTGCGCGCCCGACAGGAAGCGGCCGTTGATGAAGAAGCCGGGCGTCGCGGCCACGCCGAACGACGACAGCATCGCGACCTGCTGCTGCACCCAGTTCACGCACGGCCCCTTGAGGTCGGCGTTGTACTTGTCCATGTCGAGGCCGATCTCCTTGGCGAAGCCGGCGATCGCGCTCTCGTCGAACTGGCGGGCCTTGAAGCCCTTCTCCCACAGCAGGTTGTCCATCTCCTTGAACTTGCCCTGCCGGTAGGCCGCGCACGCCGCCTGCGCCGGGATGGTGGCGATCTGCGGGTGGACGACGAACTGGCCGTACGCGATGCGGACCTTGTCGCCGTACTCGCCCTGGATGGCGTCCATCGTGGCGCGCACCTTCTCGCAGTACGGGCAGGCGTAGTCGTACGCCTTGATGATCGTGACCGGCGCCGACGGGTTGCCCTCGAACGGCATGTCGTCGACCTTGACCGCGTAGGTCTTCGACGGGTCGGGCGTGGGCCGCGACGGGCGCTGCTGCGGCACGCCGCCGACGCCCTTGGCCTCGATGTTCGACAGCCGCTTCTCGATGGAGGTGAGCTTGTCGAGCACCTCCTTGTTGTCCTGCTGGCAGGCACCCAGCAGCAGGGCGGCGCCCAGGACGGCGCAGGTCAGGCTCTTCATCATGGCTCGGCTCCTCGTACGCAAGTAGTGATGGCGGGGATGGGCTCGGCCGCGCGGGCGATCGAGCTGGCGGGACTGGAGGTCGTGACCGACACGGCGGCCCCCGGATCGGGGGTCGCACAATCGCAGCAGAGCTGCTGGCTCGCAAGCGGGCTGGACTCCGGCAGCAGGCTGACCGGCAGCACGCTGGCGAGGGCGTCGCGGCGCGCGCTCTCCTCGGAGAGGCCGAGGGTGCCGTCGCCGTCGAGGTCGTAGGCGGCCGCGTAGCCGGCGGGCTGGCCGGCGAGGACGGCGTCGACGGCGCGGCGGCGGAGGGCCTGCTGGAAGTCGCAGGCCTCGGTCCGGCTGATCTCGCCGTCGCCGTCGAGGTCGGCGGTCGGGTGGGCCTGGAGGATCTGGCTCGCGATCTCCGGCGAGAAGAGGC
>DASZXE010000982.1:0-6891 GCA_035546475.1 Kofleriaceae bacterium | reverse complement strand
CCCCTCGGTGACGCCGCCGCGGCGGCGCGCCGTGTCCTGGTCGCCGAGCCGGGTCTCCTTGCCCGCGCCGGCGCCGGCATAGCCGGCCGGCATGATCTCGCCCTTGTTGATCCACACCTTGACGCCGATGCGGCCCGTCGGCGTCCGCGCCTCGGTGAAGCCGTAGTCGATGTCGGCGCGGATCGTGTGCAGCGGGACGCGGCCCTCGGAGTAGCTCTCCGAGCGGCTCATCTCCGCGCCGCCGAGACGGCCCGAGCACTGCACCTTCACGCCGGCGGCGCCGGAGCGGATCGCCGACGCGAGCGAGCGCTTCATCGCGCGCCGGAAGGCCACGCGGTTCTGGAGCTGCTCGGCGATCGACTGCGCGACGAGCTTCGCGTCGAGCTCGGGGCGCTTGATCTCGTTGATGTTGATGTGGACGTTCTTCTGCGTCATCGCGTGGATCTCGCGCCGCAGCGCGTCGACCTCGACGCCCGACTTGCCGATCACGATGCCGGGGCGCGCGGTGTAGATGTCGATCGTGATCCGCTGCTTGTCCTTGCGGATCAGGATGTCCGACAGGCCCGCGTGCGACAGCTTCTTGAGGATGTGCTCGCGGATCTTGATGTCCTCCATGAGGGCGCCCGCGAACTCCTTCTTGCCGACCATCCAGTTCGACTTCCAGTCGTGGATGACGCCGACGCGCAGACCGCCCGGATGCACCTTCTGGCCCATCAGCCCTCCCTCCGGGTCGGCTCTGCGACCTTGACCGTGATGTGGCACGTGCGCTTGTGGATGCGGCCGACGCGGCCACGGGCGCGCGGCTGGAAGCGCTTGATCGTCGGGCCCTCGTCGACGAAGACCTCGGCCACGACCAGGTCGTCGCCGGTGAGGCCGTGGTTGGCCTCGGCGTTCGCGACGGCCGAGCGCAGCACCTTCTCCACGTCCACCGCGGCCGCGCGCGGCGTGAACGCGAGGATCGTGCGCGCCTCGGGCACGGTGCGCCCACGGATGTTGTCGGCCACGAGCCGCGCCTTGCGCGGGCTCACGTGCACGAACTTGGCGACAGCCTGAACCGTCCGATTCTCGGTCGCAGCCGCCATTACCGCTTCTTCACCTGCGTCTTCTGGTCGCCGGCGTGGCCACGGAAGTGGCGCGTCGGCGCGAACTCGCCCAGCTTGTGCCCCACCATCTGCTCGGAGATGAACACGGGCACGTGCTTGCGGCCGTCGTGGACGGCGATCGTGTGGCCGACCATCTCCGGGAAGATCGTCGACGTGCGCGACCAGGTGCGCACCATGTTCTTCGAGCCGGAGGCGTTCATCGCCTCGATGCGGCTCATCAGCCGCTCCTCGACGAACGGCCCCTTCTTCGAAGACCTACTCATCTAGCGCTTGTCCTTCCCGCGGCGACGGCCGCGAACGATCAGCTTGTCCGATTCCTTGTGCTTGGAGCGCGTGCGCTTGCCCAGCGTCGGCACGCCCCACGGGGTGACCGGGTGGCGGCCGCCCTTCGACTTGCCCTCGCCGCCGCCGTGCGGGTGGTCGACCGGGTTCATCGCCGAGCCGCGCACCGACGGCCGCTTGCCGAGCCAGCGGCTCCGGCCGGCCTTGCCGCCGGTGATGTTCTGGTGCTCGACGTTGCCGACCTGCCCGACGGTCGCGCGGCAGGCGAGCAGGACGCGGCGCATCTCGCCCGAGGGGAGGCGCAGCGTGGCGTAGCCGCCGTCCTTCGCGACGAGCTGGACGCCCGAGCCGGCCGAGCGGGCCATCTGGCCGCCCTTGCCGGGCTTCAGCTCGACGTTGTGGACGAGCGTGCCCGTCGGGATGTTCTCGAGCGGCAGCGCGTTGCCCGGCTTGATGTCGGCGCCGGGGCCCGACTGCACGACCGAGCCGACGCGCACGCCGGCCGGCGCGAGGATGTAGCTCTTGAAGCCGTCCGCGTAGTGGAGCAGCGCGATGCGAGCCGACCGGTTCGGGTCGTACTCGACCGCCGCGACCTTCGCGGGCACGCCGTCCTTCGTCCGCTTGAAGTCGACGATCCGGTAGCGGCGCTTGTGGCCGCCGCCCTGGTGGCGCGTCGTGATGCGGCCCGTGTTGTTGCGGCCGCCCGTCTTCGTCAGCTTCTCCGTGAGGCCCTTCTCGGGGCGCGACTTGGTGACCTCGGCGAAGTCCGAGACGCTCATGAAGCGGCGGCCCGGGCTGGTCGGCTTGAAACGACGCACCGGCATCAGATCTGAGCCCCCTCGAAGATCTCGATCGTGTCGCCGGCGCGCAGCTGCACGACGGCCTTCTTCCAGCCGGGGCGCGTGCCGCGGTGAAGGCCGCGCCGCTTGGGCTTGGCCTGCACCTTGATCACGTTGACCCGCTCCACCTTGACGTCGAACAGCTGCTCGACCGCCTGGCGGATGTGCGTCTTGTGCGCGTCCGGGTGGACCTTGAACGTGTAGCTGCCGCGCACGGTCGCCGCGTAGCTCTTCTCCGAGACGATCGGCGCGAGGATGATCTGGCTGGCGTGCACTACGCGGCCCTCCCGGTGACGAGGTCGAGGGCGCCCTGGCTGACGAGCAGCGAGCGCGCCCACACGACGGCGCCGACCTCGAGCTCGCTCGGGCCGATGACGACGGCGCGGGGCAGGTTGCGGAAGCTCTTCGCGAGCGCCGTCTCCTCCTCGAGGCAGACGAGCACGAGCGGCGCTGTCTGGCCCCAGGCCTCGACGAACGCCTGCGCCTTCTTCGTCGACGGCGCGTCGAACTGGGCCGCGTCGACGACCGCGAACGACCCGCCCTGCACGTGCGCGGCGAGCGCCGAGCGCAGCGCGGCCTTGGCCGCCTTCCGGTTGACCTTCTGGACGAAGGTGCGGGGCACCTTCGCGAAGGCGTGACCGCCGGTGGTGAACTGCGGCGCGCGGACGGTGCCCTGGCGGGCCCGGCCGGTGCCCTTCTGGCGCCACGGCTTGGCGCGGCCGCCCGAGACGAGGCCGCGGCTCTTCGTCGCGACGGTGCCGGCGCGCTGGAGGTTCAGCTCGGCCCGCACCGCCTCGTGGACGAGGTGCGGCTTGATCTCGGCGGCGTAGACCGCCTCCTCGAGGGAGACGTCCTTCGCCTTCTTGCCGGTGCCGTCCAGCAGCGGCGCGTTCGTGGCCACTAGCCCCTCACCTCCACGAACCCGTTCTTGGGGCCCGGGACGGCGCCCTTGATCAGCAGCAGGTTGTTCTCGGCGTCGACCTCGTGCACCGTCAGGCCGAGCTGCGTGACGCGCTTGCCGCCCATGCGGCCGGCCATCTTGATGCCCTTGAAGACGCGGGACGGCGTGGCCGACGCGCCGATCGAGCCCGGCTTGCGGATGTTGTGCGAGCCGTGCGACCGGGGGCCGGAGCCGAAGTTGTGGCGCTTGATCGTGCCCTGGAAGCCCTTGCCGATGCCGATGCCGGCGACCTTGACCTCGTCGCCCGGCTGGAACGACTCGACGGTGACCGTCTCGCCCTCCACGGCGCCGTCCAGGCCGCCGCGGAACTCGACCAGCCTGCGGTGCGGCGAGACGCCGTGCTTGGCCAGGTGGCCGAGCTCGCCCTTGGAGAGCTTCCGCTCGGCGACCTCGTCGAAGGCGAGCTGCACCGCGTCGTAGCCGTCGGTGGCGGCGGTCTTCACCTGCACCACCGGGCACGGCCCGGCCGCGATCACGGTCACAGGCGTCACGGCGCCGGTCTCCGGGTCGAAGACCTGGGTCATACCAAGCTTTTTGCCCAGGATGCCCTTAGCCACAGTTCGCCACCACCCCGCTGGGCAAAACGCTAGTAGCGGAATTGCGAAGCAATTCAGCCGTCATAGCTTGATCTCGATGTCGACCCCGGCCGGGAGATCGAGCCGCATCAGCTGGTCGATCGTCTTCGGCGTGGGGCTGAGGATGTCGATGAGGCGCTTGTGCGTGCGCACCTCGAAGTGCTCGCGCGAGTCCTTGTCCTTGAACGGGCTGCGGATGACGCAGTACACGTTCTTCTCGGTCGGCAGAGGGACCGGCCCAGTGATCGTCGCGCCGCTGCGCTGCGCGGTGTCGACGATCTGCTGGGCCGACCGGTCCAGCTGCTGATGGTCGTAGCCCTTCAGGCGGATCCGGATCTTTCCCTGTGCCATGTGTCTGGTCTCGCTCTCTACTTCGTCCGCTGCTCGATGGCAGTGCTTACTTGATGACCTCGGTGACGACGCCGGCGCCCACGGTGCGGCCGCCCTCGCGGATCGCGAAGCGGAGGCCCTGATCCATGGCGATCGGCTGGATCAGCTCGATCTCCATGTTCGTGTTGTCGCCCGGCATGACCATCTCCTGGCCCTCCGGCAGCTTCACCGCGCCCGTCACGTCCGTCGTGCGGAAGTAGAACTGCGGGCGGTAGTTGTTGAAGAACGGCGTGTGGCGGCCGCCCTCCTCCTTCGAGAGGACGTACACCTCGGCCTTGAAGTGGGTGTGCGGCGTGATCGAGCCCGGCTTCGCGAGCACCTGGCCGCGCTCGACCTCCTCGCGCTTGACGCCGCGGAGCAGCGCGCCGGCGTTGTCGCCCGCCTGCGCGAAGTCGAGGGACTTCTGGAACATCTCGAGACCGGTGACGACCGTCTTCGCCGTCTCCGGGTGGATGCCGACGATCTCGACCTCGTTGCCGACCTCGATCTTGCCCTGCTCGACGCGGCCGGTCACGACGGTGCCGCGGCCCGTGATCGTGAACACGTCCTCGATCGGCATCAGGAACGGCTTGTCGGCGTCGCGGGTCGGCTCCGGGATGTAGGAGTCGACGGCGTCCATCAGCTCGACGATCTTGTTCTCCCACTCCTCGTCGCCCTCGAGCGCCTTGAGCGCCGAGACGCGGACGATCGGGATGTCGTCGCCGGGGAACTCGTACTTCGAGAGCAACTCGCGGACCTCGAGCTCGACGAGCTCGAGGAGCTCCTCGTCGTCGACCATGTCCGACTTGTTGAGCGCGACGACGATGTACGGCACCTCGACCTGGCGGGCCAGGAGGATGTGCTCGCGCGTCTGCGGCATCGGGCCGTCGGCGGCCGAGACGACCAGGATCGCGCCGTCCATCTGGGCGGCGCCCGTGATCATGTTCTTGATGTAGTCGGCGTGGCCCGGGCAGTCGACGTGCGCGTAGTGGCGGTTCGCGGTCTCGTACTCGACGTGGGAGGTGTTGATCGTGATGCCGCGCTGGCGCTCCTCGGGGGCGTTGTCGATCGACGCGAAGTCGCGCGCCTGCGTCGTGCCGCCGCCCTTCTTCGCGAGCACGTTGGTGATCGCAGCGGTCAGCGTCGTCTTGCCGTGGTCGATGTGCCCGATGGTGCCGACGTTGAGGTGCGGCTTCGTGCGCTCGAACTTCTGCTTGGCCATCTCTTCCTTCCCTAACTCGTGATTAGGACCCCGAGCCAGCCTGCTCGGTGATCTCGCTCGCGATCGACGCGGGGACTTCCTCGTACCGATCGAATTGCATGGTGAAATCGGCCCGACCCTGCGTCATGGAGCGGAGGTCGGTTGCGTAGCCGAACATCTCGGACAGCGGGACGAGCGCGTTGACGACCTGCGCGTTCCCGACCGGGGCCATATTCTCGATGCGGCCGCGGCGGCTGTTCAGGTTGCCCATCACGTCGCCCAGGTAGTCCTCAGGGGTCGTGACCTCGACGGCCATCATCGGCTCGAGGAGCTTCGGCTTCGCCCGCTTCATCGCCTCCTTGAAGGCCATGGAGCCCGCGATCTTGAACGCCCGCTCGCTCGAGTCGACGTCGTGGTAGGAGCCGTCGACGAGCTCGACGAGGACGTCGACCACCGGGTAGCCGGCGAGCACGCCGGACAGCATGGCCTCCTGGATGCCCTCGTCGATCGGCTTGATGTACTCCTTCGGGATCTTGCCGCCGACGATCTTGTCGACGAACTCGTAGCCCTTGCCCGGCTCCTGCGGGATCAGGTTGATCACCGCGTCGCCGTACTGGCCGGAGCCACCGGTCTGCCGGACGAACTTGCCCTGCACGCGCTCGGCCGGCTTCGACACCGTCTCGCGGTAGGCGACCTGCGGCCGGCCGACGTTGGCGTCGACGTTGAACTCGCGCTTGAGGCGGTCGACGATGATCTCCAGGTGGAGCTCGCCCATGCCGGAGATGATGGTCTGGCCGGTCTCCTCGTCGCTCGACACGCGGAACGTCGGATCCTCCTCGGCGAGACGCGCGAGGCCGTTGCCCAGCTTGTCCTGGTCGGCCTTCGACTTCGGCTCGACCGCGACCGAGATGACCGGATCCGGGAACGTCATCGACTCGAGCACGATCGGCGCGTTCTCGGCCGACAGCGTGTCGCCCGTCGTCGTCGTCTTGAGCCCGACGCCCGCGGCGATCTCGCCCGCGCCGATCTCCTCGCGCTCCTCGCGATGGTTCGCGTGCATCTGGAGGATGCGGCCGATCCGCTCCGTCTTGCCGGTCGTCGTGTTGAGCACGCGGTCGCCGGCCTTCAGCTTGCCGCTGTAGACGCGGAAGTAGGTGAGCTTGCCGACGTACGGGTCGGACATGACCTTGAACGCCAGCGCGCTGAACGGCTCGTCGGCCGCGGCCTTGCGCTCAGCCTCCGCCTCGGTCTTCGGGTCGAGGCCCTGCACCGGCGGCACGTCGAGCGGGCTCGGCAGGTAGTCGACGACGGCATCGAGCAGCGGCTGCACGCCCTTGTTCTTGAAGGCGCTGCCGAGCAGCACCGGCGTGACCGCGTCGGCGAGCGTCGCGGCGCGGAGCGCACGGCGGATCATCTCCGGCGTGACGGCCTCCTCGTCGGTCAGGTACGTCTCGAGGAGCTCCTCGTCCTGCTCGGCGACGGCGTCGAACAGCTGGTGGTGGTACTCGCGTGCCTGCTCGGCGAGCTCGGCCGGGATCTCGGCGAGCTCGAACTCCTGCCC
>DASZXE010000981.1:0-2191 GCA_035546475.1 Kofleriaceae bacterium | reverse complement strand
CCGGCGGGCGGCGAGTTCGCGCGCGAGCTGCGCCGCAAGATGTCGGCGATGGCCGAGCGGCTGTTCCGCGGCGAGGTGCCGGCGGTGCCGGTCGCGAGCGGCCCCGGCCACGACCATCACACCGAGATCGACCTCCGCGCGCTCGACGAGGAGCCGGCGCTCCCCGCCGCCGCGCTCACCGACGACCTCGGCGGCGCCACCTACGTCGGCGACCTGCCGGTCCCCGAGTCGCAGCCGACCGGCGGCACCGATCGCGGCACCGCCGAGGTCGGCGAGCTGCGCCGCGGCGCCACCGACGTGCCCGCCCTCGTCGCCCGCATGTTCGCGCAGAGCTTCACCGGCCGCGTCGTCTTCCGCCGCGCCGCCGTCGAGAAGACGATCCACTTCGACGGCGGCCGCCCGGTCTTCGCGACGTCGAACCAGCTCCACGACCGCATGGGCGAGCTGCTCCACCGCGAGGGCAAGATCACGCGCGAGCAGCACGACCGCTGCCGCGACCTCGTCCGCGAGACCGGCCGCCGCATGGGCGAGATCCTCGTCGAGCGCGGCTACCTCAAGCGCCGCGAGCTCCTGCCCGCGGTGCGCCGCCACATCGAGGACATCATCTACTCGCTGTTCGCCTGGGACGGCGGCGAGTACCGGGTGGCCGCCGGCGACGGCGCCGGCAACGAGCGCATCCGGCTGTCGCGCCACGCCGCCGCGATCATCCTCGAGGGCGTCCGCCGCAAGCTCGATCACGACCTGCTCGAGCAGCTCCTCGGGCCGCCCGGCACCGTCGTCACCATCACCGATCGCGAGAAGCTCGCCGCGGTCACCGCGGTCGCCGACCTGTCGCGCGAGGAGCGGGCCGCGCTCGCCGCGCTCGACGGTGTCGCCGATCTCGACCAGGTCGCCCGCGCGAGCGGCGCCGGCCTCGAGACGGTCTACCAGCTCGCGTGGAGCCTGTCGTTGCTCGGGCTGGTCGCGCCGCGCCGCCGCGCCGACGACGACGGCGAGGCCGGCGCGCTGGTCGGCGAGTCCGACCTGCGCATCGATCGCGAGCGCGTGCGCGCGCGCTGCGACCTGTGCGCCGACGCCGACTACTTCGCGCTGCTCGGTGTGCGCCGCGACGCGACCGGCTTCGAGATCCGCCGCGCGTACGAGGCCGCCCGCCGCGACTTCGCGCCCGAGAGCTTCCCGCCCGAGCTGCGCCGCGAGCTGGCGGCCGACCTCGACGACATCGCCGCCGTCCTCGACGAGGCGTACCGCGTGCTCCGCGACGATCCGCTGCGCAGCGCCTACCGCGGGCACCTCATCGACCCACCGGAGCCGTGACCGTGCGCGCGCGATCGATCATCGGCCGCGGCCCGCGCCCCGCGCTCCGCTAGCCTGCCCACCATGCGCATCGTCTTCTTCGGCTCACCCGACTTCGCGGTGCCGGCGCTCGAGGCGCTCGTCGCCCACCACGAGGTCGCGCTCGTCGTCACCCAGCCCGACAAGCCGGCCGGGCGCGGCAGCAAGCTGACGCCGCCGGCGGTGAAGGTCGTCGCCGAGCGCGCCGGGCTGCCGGTCTTCCAGCCGCTCAAGGTGAGGCCGCCCGAGGTCGCCGAGCGGCTGCGCGCGACCGGCGCCGAGCTGGGCGTCGTGGTCGCCTACGGGCGCATCCTGCCGCCGGCGATCCTGACCGCGTTCCCGCGCGGCTGCATCAACATCCACGGCTCGCTCCTGCCCGCGTACCGGGGCGCCGCGCCGATCCAGTGGGCGGTGCTCGACGGGCGCACGACCACCGGCGTGTCGATCATGCAGCTCGACGAGGGGATGGACACCGGGCCGGTCTACGCGACGCGCGAGGTCGCGATCGGCGACGAGGAGACGGCCGGCGAGCTGTTCGCGCGGCTGGCGCCGGCCGGCGCCGCGCTGATGCTCGAGGTGATCGACGCGCTCGCCGCCGGCACGGCGGTCGCGCGGCCGCAGCCGGCCGAGGGAGCGAGCCACGCGCGCGTGCTGGCGAAGGCCGACGGCGCGATCGACTTCGAGCGCCCGGCGGCGGCGGTGTCGGCGCACGTGCGCGGCGTCGATCCGTGGCCGGGCGCGACGGCGGTGCTGCGCGGGCAGGTCGTCAAGCTGGCGGGCGCGCGCGCGCTGCCGGCCGCCGACCACGGCGCGGCGCCCGGCACCGTGCTCGCCGTCGACGCGCGCGGCGCGATCGTCG
>DASZXE010000980.1:0-4650 GCA_035546475.1 Kofleriaceae bacterium | reverse complement strand
GGTCAGCGCGTCGCCTTGACCTTCTTGATCTCCTCGACGAGCTCGGGGATCGCCTTCTCCCACGTCGACACCAGGCCGTAGTCCGCGACCTGGAAGATCGGCGCGTCCGGGTCCTTGTTGATGGCGACGATCGTCTTCGAGCCCTTCATGCCGGCGAGGTGCTGGATCGCGCCGGAGATGGCCACCGCGAAGTAGAGGTCCGGCGCGACGATCTTGCCGGTCTGGCCGACCTGCCAGTCGGCGGGCACCATGCCGGCATCGGTCGCCGCGCGCGAGGCGCCCATCGCCGCGCCGAGCAGGTCCGCGAGCTGCTCGAGGACCTTGAAGTTCTCGCCCTTCTGCATGCCGCGCCCGCCCGACACGACCACCTTCGCCGACGTCAGCTCGGGCCGGTCGCTCTTCTGCGACTCGACGCGGGCGATCTTCGCGCCGCGCGCGTCGAGCTCGCCGGCCGGCGCCGCCGTCACCGTGCCCGCCGCGCCGAGCTCCTCGGCCGCCGGGAACTCCGACTGCCGCACGGTCACGCAGATGACCGGCGTCGACACCTCGACGGTGGCGTAGGCGTTGCCCGCCAGGATCGGCCGGGTGAACTGGTTGGCGCCCTCGAGCCGGGCGACGTCCGACGCCATGCCGGCGTCGAGCAGCGCGGCGACGCGCGGCATGATGTCCTTGCCGACCGACGTCGCGGTCGCGCTGACGACCGACGCGCCCTGCTCGCCGGCGAGCCGCGCCACGATCGGCGCGTACGTTTCGGCCAGCACGTCGGCCAGCGCCGGATCGTCGACGGTGACGACCTTCGGCGCGTACTTCGCCGCCGCCGGCCCGGCCGCCGAGGCGCCGGCGCCGATCAGCGCGATGACCACCTCGCCGCCGTGCGCGGCGGCGGCCTGGCGCGCGAACGACAGGTTGGCGAGCGCCGACGAACGCAGGCCGTCGGCGGTGAACTCACAGAACGCGAGGATGTTGCCCATGATGTCTCCTGGCGCCGCGCGGCCGTGGACCGAGGCGGCGGAGGTGAGAGCCGAGATCAGACGAGAGACGAGCGCAGGACCCGACCGCCGCGCGGCTACAGGGCCTTCGCCTCCTCGACGAGCTTCTTGACCAGGGTGGGGACGTCCGCGACCTTCTGGCCGGCGGCGCGCGCGGCCGGCAGGCTGACGCCGATCTGCTTCGTCGTGGCGGTGACGTCGCCGGCGAGGTCGGCGAGCTGCTTCACCTCCATCGGCTTCTTCTTGGCCGCCATGATGCCCTTGAGCGACGCGTAGCGCGGGCCGCCCTCGCCGGTGCCGTAGGCGAACTGCGCCGGCGTGACGTGGTTCTTCACCGAGTGCGGCGCGACGACGCGCAGATCGACGGTGAGCACCGCCGGCAGCGGCACCTCCTTGTACTCGACGCCGGCGTCGATCTCGCGGCCGACCGTGAGCGACGCCTTGTCGGCGGCCAGCTCGACGGTGGCGGCGAAGGTCGCCTGCGGCCAGCCGAGCTTGCCGGCCAGCATCTGGCCGACCTGGTTGGCGTCGCCGTCGACCGCCTGCTTGCCCATGATGACCAGGTCCGGCCGCTCGCTCTCGACGAGCTTCGCCAGCGCGGTCGCCACCACGCGGGCGTCGAGCGCCTCGTCCTTGCCGTCGACGCGGATCGCGCGATCCGCGCCCATCGCCAGCGCGCTGCGGAGCTGCTGCGCGGCGTCCTCGGGGCCGATGGTCACGACGACGACCTCGGCGTGCGTCGCGCCGGTCTCGCCGTGCTCGCGCAGCCGGAGCGCGGTCTCCACCGCGTACTCGTCGAACGTGTTGACCACCCAGCTCGCGCCCGAGAGGTCGATGGCGCCGTCCTTGAGCTTCACCTTCAGCTCCGGATCGGGCACGCGCTTGATCGTCACCAGGATCTTCACGGGTCGCTCCTTCGTTCGAGGCCAGACGTGATGAACGCGCCGACCCAGCCGGCCGCGTCCACCAGATCGAAGTTCTTCGGTTCGTCGATTGTCATCGAAGCGGGCCTCTTCGCGCGCTGCGCGCGCTCGTCCGCGTCGTCGCGGGCGATACCCCGAAGCTCGCTGCGCTCGCGGCCCCACTCCTCGCGGCCGGCCCGCTTCTTGTCCTTGCGGCGGGCGCCGCGCCCGAGCAGCCAGGCCAGCGCCAGCTCGTCGAGCACGCCGAAGATCATGCGGGCCGCGTGGGCCGCCGGCACCGCGGTCGACAGCTCGCCGCACGCCTGGCCGCGCGCGATGACGCCGGCCAGGAGGCGCAGGAGCTCGCCGAAGCCGTGCGCGTGGTACTCGCGCATGAACTTCGTCGACTGCCGCAGCTCGATCGTCAGCACCTCGGCCGCGGTCGGCTGCTCGGCGATGAGCTCCAGGTACGCCCGCACGAACGCCTCGAGCTGCGCGCGCGGCGTCGCCGCCGACGCCACCGCCTCCGACAGCGTGCGATTGACGATCTCCATCCGGGCCTCGAACAGCGAGACCAGCAGATCGTCCTTGTTCTTGAAGTAGAGGTAGATCGTGCCGTCCGCTACCCCCGCCTCGCGCGCGACGTCGGCCACCTTGGCGGCGAAGAAGCCGCGGTCGGCGAACACCTTCTCGGCGGCGTCGAGGATCCGCTCGCGCTTGCCCGGCGCCGGTCGCGGCAGGTCTCGCGCGTCGGCTGAATGAACCGTCATTCAGCAGTGCTTGTACCCGCCGTGACGCGGGCGGTCAAGGCGCCCGGCGCCGCCGCGGCACCCTGCCGCGCGCCGCCAGCGCGGCCTTCGCGGGAATATCGGCGGCGCTTGCACGCGACGTCCTCGACGGTTACAACCGGCCGGTGCAAACGTCTCGGATCGTCAAGGGAAACCATCGAGGGCCTGCCGCGAGGAGTGGGGCCGCGAGCGACGCGAGCCCGGGGGTAGCGCCGACGACGACGCGGCCGAAGCGCGCGAGCCGGCCCGAGCGAGCGATCATGACTGCGCTGCTGGCGGCGTTGACCGTCGGCCTCCTGACCGGCGCCTCCTGCAAGAAGGACTCGAGCGGCCCGGTCACCGATCCCGCCGCGGTGGTGGCCGCCGCCGACCAGGCGAAGAAGGGCTCGGGCGCCGGCTCCGACCCCGCACCGGCGGCGCTCGATCGCACGCCGGTCGCCGGCGTCGACGTCTCGCGGCTGCCGGCCGACCGCCAGGACCTCTTCTTCCAGATGCTGGCCGACCTGCCGTCGCCGTGCGGCAAGAGCCACTCGCTGCGGACGAGCGTCACCTCCGATGCGTCGTGCAAGCGCGCGCCGTTCGCCACCAAGATGGTCGCCGAGATGATCGTCGACGAGGCGAGCCCCGACATCATCCGCGAGTTCTACGAGGACCGTTACGTCAAGCACCCGGAGACGCAGACGTTCGACCTGTCGAACACGCCGATGGTCGGCGCGCCCGACGCGAAGGTGACGTTCGTCGAGTTCTTCGACTACGGCTGCCCCGCGTGCATGCAGGCCAAGCCGGTGCTCGACGAGGTCATCAACGCCAACCAGGCGCGGATGAAGATCTACTACAAGATGTACCCGCTCGTGCAGCACCACCCCGACTCGTACGGGTGCGCGCAGGCGGCGCTCGCGGCCTTCGCGCAGGGCAAGTTCCACGAGATGCACGACATCATCTTCAAGAACTTCGGCTCGCAGAAGCCGGACCAGCTCCGCAGCTACGCCGAGCAGATCGGCCTCGACATGGCGAAGTACGACGCCGACCTGCCGGGCACCAAGCCGCACGTCGACGCCGACATGGCGGAGGGCCAGGCCAAGGGGGTCGACAGCACGCCGACGATCTTCATCAACGGCCAGCGCTACGGCGGGCCGCTCGCGCCTAAGTACTTCGCGATGGCGATCGACGAGGCCCTCGCGGTGAACAACTGACCTGCCGGCCACGTCCAAGGAGCCCCATGCTGCACCGCGCCCGCGCCGCCGCCCTCGCTGTCGTCCTCGGCTCCGGCCTCGGCCTCGGCCTCGTCGCCGCCGGGCCGGGGGCGCTCGCCACCGGTTCGCTCGCCACCGCCGCCGCCGAGGTGCGCGAGGGCCAGCACGCGCCCGAGCTCGACGGCGCCAAGGACGCCTCCGGTCACGCCTTCAAGCTCAAGGACCTGCGCGGCGGCTGGGTGGTGATGACGTTCGGCGCGTCGTGGTGCAAGCCGTGCAAGAAGGAGCTGCCGGCGTGGGACAAGCTGGCCGCGAAGTGGTCGGGCAAGGTGACGTTCGTCGCGGTCAACCTCGACAACGATCCGGCGAAGGGCAAGAAGTTCATGGACGGGCTCAAGCTGAAGCGCCTCGTCCGCGTCTACGCGCCGGCCGACTCGACGGCCGCGGCCGACACCTACTCGCCGCCGACCCAGCCGTCGAGCTACGTGATCGATCCGAAGGGCGTCGTGCAGAAGCTGCACGAGAGCTACTACAGCGGCGACGAGGCCAAGATGGACAAGCTGCTCGCGGAGCTCGTGAAGTAGCCGTCAGCGGTGGAGGGCGACGGTGCGGGGGGAGAGCAGGGGGAGCTGGCCCATCGCCGACGGAGCGGGCGGCGCGGCGCAGGCGGTCCAGTCGGTCGGCGGCGCGATGGCGCCGAGCTCGAGCGTGAGCGCGCGGCCGGCGCAGCGCGCCACGTGCACCGGCGCGGCGACGACGCAGCGCTGGCCGCCGAGCT
>DASZXE010000979.1:0-8103 GCA_035546475.1 Kofleriaceae bacterium | reverse complement strand
CGGCGGTGGCCTTCGCGAGCGCCGCCTTGCCCGGCGCGACCGCCTTCGCCACCGTCTTCGCCGCGCCGGCCTTCGTCGCCGCCACCTTGCGCGGCGCGACCGTCTTCGCCGCCGACTTCGCCGCCTTCGCCGCCGACCCTCGCGCCGCGGCCTTCGCGGCCTTCGCGGCCTGCGCGGCCTTCGCCGCCGCGACCTGCTTCGGCCTCGCCGCGGCCTGCTGCTTCGCCGCCGACAGCGGGCGCAAGGACTTCGTCGACATCCCACGTGCCATGGCCGTCATCGTCGAACGAGCCCGCCGCCACCGCAAGCCCGAGCCGGCATCACCCACCGCACGGACTGGCCGATCGGCGAGTGGGCGCGGCGGGCGTCACGCTCTACAGTCGGGCCGATGGCAGGCATCGGCGCGCCCGGCTCGGGCAACGGCATGCGGTCGGGTTCCGGCTCCTCGGGAGGCGGCGGCGGCGACCGCTTCAGCCGCCCGCAGCCGCCGCGCGAGGGCGGCCTCAAGCTGCGCGAGCTCCTCGGCGTCTTCGGCTACGTGCGCCGCGCGGTCGCGCTCACCTGGCAGACCAGCCGGGGCGTCACGATCGCGCTCGCCGCCGGCAGCGTGCTCGCCGGCGCCGCGCCGACCGCGATGGCGTGGACCGGCAAGCGGCTCGTCGACGCGGTCGTCCACGCCGCCGGCAGCGGCGCCACCGCCGACAAGCACGCCGCGTTCGCCTGGGTCGCGATCGAGCTCGGCCTCGCGATCGTGCTGCTCGCCGCCAACCGCGTGCTCGCCATCCTGCGCGCGCTGCTGCGCACCCAGCTCGGCCACCGCATCAACGTCCTCATCCTCGAGAAGGCGCTCGACCTCGAGCTCACCCAGTTCGAGGACAGCGAGACCTACGACATGCTGACCCGCGCCCGCCGCGAGGCGTCGTCGCGGCCGCTGTCGATGGTGATGCGCACCTTCTCGCTCGCGCAGGGCGCGATCACGATCGGCGGCCTGCTCGCGCTGCTCGCCGCCTTCTCGCCGCTCGCGCTGCTGGTCCTCATCGCCGCCGCGCTGCCGGCGTTCGTCGCCGAGGCCAAGTTCTCCGGCGACGCGTTCCGCCTGTTCCGCTGGCGCACGCCGGAGACCCGCGAGCAGGTCTACGTCGAGACCGTGCTGTCGCGCGAGGACCACGCCAAGGAGGTCAAGCTCTACGACCTCGGCCCGCGCTTCCTCGACCGCTACGTGTCGATCTTCGACCGCGTCTTCGACGAGGACCGCGAGCTGACCTGGCGGCGCGGCCTGTGGGGGCTCGGCCTCGGCCTGCTCGGCACCCTCGCCTTCTACGGCATGTACGCGTGGATCGCGCTGTCGGCGATCGACGGCGCGATCACGCTCGGCGCGATGACGATGTACGTCGTCGTCTTCCGCCAGGCGCAGTCGACCATCACGTCCTTGCTCGGCGACCTCGGCGGCCTCTACGAGGACAACCTCTACCTGTCGACCCTCTACGAGCTGCTCGAGCTGCCGGTCCTGGTCCGCGCCGGCGGCGCGACCGCCGGCCCGCGCCCGCAGGACGGCGTCCGCTTCGAGGACGTCACGTTCACCTACCCGGGCGCGTCGACGCCGGCGCTCGCCGGCATCACGCTGCACGTGCCGCCCGGCTCCAAGCTCGCGATCGTCGGCGAGAACGGCAGCGGCAAGACGACGCTCATCAAGCTGCTCGCCGGCCTCTACACGCCGACCACCGGCCGCGTGCTGATCGACGGCCTCGAGGTGAGCGAGTGGGACCCGGCCGTCCTCCGCCGCCGCATTGGCGTCATCTTCCAGGACTTCGTCCGCTACCAGCTCACCGTCGGCGAGAACATCGGCGCCGGCGACGACCGCGCCTACGACGACCGCGGCCGCTGGGCGATCGCCGCCGAGCAGGGGCTCGCCGCGCCGGTGATCGAGGAGCTGCCGTCGCGCTACGATACCCAGCTCGGCAAGTGGTTCAAGGACGGCCGCGAGCTGTCGCTCGGCCAGTGGCAGAAGGTCGCGCTCGCCCGCGCCTTCATGCGCAAGGACGCCGACATCCTCGTCCTCGACGAGCCGACCGCGTCGATGGACGCCGCCGCCGAGGTCGCGATCTTCGATCGCTTCCGCGAGCGCACCCAGGACCAGATCGCGATCGTCATCTCGCACCGGTTCTCGACCGTGCGCATGGCCGACCAGATCGTCGTCCTCGACGGCGGCCGCATCGTCGAGGCCGGCGACCACGCCCGCCTGGTCGCCGCCGGCGGCCGCTACGCGACCCTCTTCAAGCTCCAGGCCCGCGGCTACGCCTGACCGTGTCGAGCCCGGGCCGCGCCGCCCGCCCGGGCCGCCCGGGCCGCGGCGCCCCGCGACGACGAGCCGCGCGCATCGTCGCAGGCGAGGGCCTCGACGTCCCCGCGGATCGGTCGACCTGAGCGGATCAGGGACGGCCGCGGCGCGACGATCCCCGAGGCGTGTCACGCACACATCTCCGTCGGTGCGATGACCACGACGACCGCGACGCACGCGCGCGCATCCGCGCTCGCGACACGCTACCCGACCTATGCCCGCGTTCTCGGAGCCGATCACCGATCTGACACTTGATTCGGCTCCCGATTGACCGACAAAGGAAGGGTGACCACCCGTACCATTTTCTTGACTCTTGATAAGCGAGTCGGGTTGGTGTTGGGCGTCGCCGTCGCACTCGCATCGGCTCCGGACGCCTCCGCCACACCTACCTGTCCGGTGACGTCGCCGAGCACGAGCTGGTCGGGCACCACGCTCGACAGCACGACCGTCAAGAACGGCGTCGTCTACGACGGCGGCATCAGCAAGCTGCGCCTGCAGAACGGCGCCGGCCTGTTCCACAACACGACGCTCGGCATCTCCGACCTGACGGTGTTCGCCGCGGTCGCCGACTTCGACCGCGACGGCTGGGACGACTTCGTCGGCGCCGGCGAGGCGAGCGGCTTCGTCCGCATCTACGAGAACCACACGTACGAGAACCCGGAGCCCGACTGGACCAACGCGAACGCGACCCGCACGCCGAAGTTCGTGGTCGTCCGCGAGCTGCAGGCCGCCGACAACAACGACCGCTGGCGGCCGATCGCCGCCGCCGACTTCAACGGCGACGGCTGGCCGGACGTGTTCCGCGCCGAGGCCACCCCCGGCAGCGCGCCGAGCGTGGCGACGATCTGGCTCAACAAGGGCCTCAACGACCTCCAGGGCTACCCGCAGTTCAAGGCCGGCTACAGCGCGATGGCGTCGGGCGCCAGCCCCGCCGACTTCGGCACCCAGAACTGGGGCGGCACCAACGTCGTCGCGATGGACTACAACGGCGACCGCAAGATCGACCTGCTGGTCGGCAGCGGCGAGAACGGCGGCACCATCAAGGTCTTCCTCAACCGGTGCACGCTGGTCTCGCCGATCCTGCTGCCGCCCGCCGCGCCGGCGCCGCTGCCGTGTGCGAACAACCCGACCTTCTCCTACAGCACGACGCTCATCACCGGCCTGGGCTTCGGCTCGTACGGCAGCCCCGACGGCAAGCTGGCGGTCTTCGCCTACACCGACGTCGACGGGGACGGCCGCAAGGACCTGGTCGCCGGCGGCCCCGCGTGCTGCAGCAACTCGAACATGCGCCTGCGCTACTGGCCGGGCATCGACGGCGGCGGCATCTCGGCCACCTCGCAGAGCATCGGCTTCCAGGGCGGCGCGACCGTCGTCCTCCTCGACGACTTCTCCGGCGACGGCAAGCCCGACCTCATCGTCGGCACCGACGACTGGAAGTACAACCCCGACCACGGCGGCGAGGCGTACTACTGGACCAACGACGGCTCGTCGACGCCGTTCAAGACGTCGCCGACCAAGCTCACCTCCTACAACTACCCGACGATGTACGACTACGACGTCGGGTTCTCGTTCGACTACGACCACGACCCGCAGCACACGCGCGACGTGATGATCGCCGACGGCAACCACACGGCGAACTTCTACGTGCTCGCCAACCGGTTCGTCCCCCAGTACGTCGGCTGCGGCACGGTGACGTCCGGCATCATCGACCTCGGCCCGCTGCAGAACACCGAGATGGTGGTGACCGCGGCGCGCATCAAGCCGACCTACACCGCCAACGGCGGCACCGTCACCTTCTACCTGAGCAACGACGACCCGGCGAGCTGGGTGCAGGCGACGCCGTGCCCGGGCAGCGCGACCGACCTGTGCGCGAGCTTCCCTCGTCCGGTCGGCCGGACAGTCCGCTGGAAGGCGGACATGTGCTCGAGCTCGAACCACACGCAGACGCCGACGCTCACCAGCGTGAGCGCGACCTACGACTACACGGTCGCCGCCGAGCACTTCCGCGGCGGCGCGGTGATCAACGACGGCGTCGTCTACCTGGGCGGCTTCCAGCAGCCCGGCGACCGCGGCCACCTGTACGCGATCAACGCCGGCCTCAGCCACACCTACTGGGACGCCGGCGCCGCGCTCGACGCGATGGCCGACGGCAGCCGCCACATCTACACCAGCAACGCCGCCGGCAACACGCGCCTCGACTTCACGACGGCGGCCGCCAGCACGACCGCGCTGCAGGCCGCGCTCGCCGCCGCCAGCACCCAGCAGGCGACCGACGTCATCACCTGGGCGCGCGGCGTCCGGTTCGGCGTCGGCAACGGCGGCCACGCGCTCAGCCGCCTGGGCTCGATCGAGACGTCGACGCCCGCGATCCTCACGCGGCCCGGCGCCCCGGTCTGGTTCGACTACCTGAACGCGCTCGACAAGATCCACTTCCTCGAGTTCCAGGCGGCGCAGCAGGCGCGCACCAACCTCGTCCTCTTCGGCTCGAAGGACGGGATGATCCACGCGATCCGCACGGCGCCGAGCTCGATGAGCGTGGCGCCCGCCGGCCAGGAGGCGTGGGCGTTCGTGCCGCCGCGGGTCGCCGCGTCGATGATCGCCGACTACACGAGCAGCAAGGCCTCGGGCACCAACGTCGCCACCGCCTACCCCGACGGCTCGCCGACGCTCGCCGACTACCACAAGCGCGACGGCACCTACGCGACCGCCGCGATCGTCGGCGGCGGCAACGGCAACCAGGGGCTCGTCGCCCTCGACGTGACCCACACGATCGACTCGAACGGCAACGTGCTCGGCCCGACGCCGATGTGGACCGCGGTCCCCGGCGACGGCGAGGCCGGCCCCGGGCTGGCCAAGCCGGTGGTCGCCCGCGTGCGCATCAACGGCGCCGAGCGGTTCGCGGTGATCGCCGGCACCGGCATCGCGCCCGACAACCCCAGCGCGCCGTACAGCAAGGGCCGCATCGTCGCCGCCTACGACCTCGAGGACGGCCACCTGATGTGGAAGTTCCGCGCGCAGTGCGCGGTGACCAGCGACCTCGTCGTGTTCGAGACCGACGACCTGGCGGAGCCGAACAGCCCGCACTTCGACGGCTACATCGATCGCGTCGTGTTCGCCGACGCGTGCGGCTACCTCTACAAGGTCGATCCGGCGCGCGACCTGGCCGGCGACTGGAACGTCAACAGCGGGCTCGGCACGATCGAGGTGCAGGCGGCCAGCACCACCGCGAAGCAGTACGCGCTGTTCTCGACGGCGTTCACCTTCGGCGCGCTCGGCACCTCGAGCCCGATCGCCGGCACCATCGCCGCCGAGGACGACGCCTCCGGCCGCATGGTGCTGTTCTTCGGCACCGGCGGGCTCGAGAGCTACCCGGCCGGCTCGACGAACCAGTTCTACGCGGTCCACGCCGACGACGGCAGCATCCGGTCGAAGGTCACCGGCGCGTGCGCGAGCGGGCGCTGCGAGAAGTTCTACGGCGGCATCGTGGTGACGCCGACGCAGGTGGTCTTCACCCGCACGGTCGATCCGACGGTCGGCAGCAACACGTGCGACAGCGGCAGCACGATCGTGCAGGCGATGGACCTCGACGCGGCGGACAGCGGCGCGTTCGTGTCGGAGTTCACCAAGCAGGTCGGCTCGGCGATCATGGGCGGCATGTACGGCGACGCGGGCGCGCTCTACTTCGCGACGCTCGACGGCACGGTGTCGCGCATCGGCACGCCGCGCGCGTCGGAGGCGGGCGGCGACACCGCGCACCCGGAGAACGTGCCGACCGAGTCGGGGACGGAGACGGAGAGCCAGGACGGGCCGTTCACGCTCGAGGGCTGGCGCCAGACCTACTGACCGGCGGCGGGTGCGGGTATCGTGGGGGCGTGACGACGACGATCGGTCGGTTCGGTCTCGCGGTCGGGGCGCTCGGCCTCGGCCTCGGCCTCGCCCTCGTGCTCGCGGCGAGCGCGTGCTCGGGCAAGGCGAAGGAGAAGGAGGCGGCCGCGGGGGGCAGCGGCGGGGCGGCCGGGGCGGCCGGGGCGGGCGGATCGGCGGCGACGGCGTGCCCGAAGGTCGTCGCGAAGCTGAAGTCGGGCATCGAGCAGGCGCTCGGCACCGACGAGCAGGCGGAGGCGATGGCCGAGAAGTCGGCGGCGATCCTCGCGGCGTCGTGCGCGGAGGACGGCTGGCCCGGGTCGCTGCGGGCGTGCATCGTGGCGGCGCCCGAGGACGACGTGCAGGCGTTCGCCGCGTGCGAGGACGCGGCGCCGGCGGCGATCAAGCAGAAGCTCGACGAGCGGATGAAGGCGATGAGGCCCCCGCCGCCCGCCGTGCCTCCGGCGGCGACGCCGCCACCCGCGACGCCGCCCGCCACGCCGCCTCCCGCCACGCCGCCACCCGCGACGCCGCCTCCCGCGCCCTGACCGCGGCGCGGGTCATCGGGTCGGATCGAACCGCGTGACCTGCCGCAGGAAGCTGGCGTCGAGGTACTCGCGGCGGATGACGTCCGCCATCTCCTCGGCCGTCGCGAACCGCTCGTAGTCGACGCGGATCACCGGCACGACCTTGCTGATCGACGCCACGAACTCCTGGTAGCCCTCGTGCAGGGCCGCCAGGTACTCGAGCTTGATGCCCGACTCGACGCCGCGGTTGCGGGCGAGGATCCGCTCGTACGAGCTCTCCGGCGAGACGTCGAGGTAGACGATCACGCTCGGCTTGCACATGAAGTTGGACATGTGGCGGAAGAGCTGGACGTACGTGCGGTAGTCGCGCTCCTCCATCAGGCCGGTGCGCGCGAGCATCTTGGCGAAGATCGAGTCCTCGTAGATCGTGCGGTCCTGCACCGCCGAGCGCCCGCGCCAGATGATCTCCTGGTGCTGCTGGAAGCGCCGGTTGAGCAGGTAGACCTGCATCGCGAACGAGTGGCGCGGCGTGTCGCGGTAGAAGTCGGCCAGGTACTCGTTGTCGGCGACCGGCTCGTAGTGGACGTCGATGCCGAGGTGCTGGCCGAGCGCCGTCGCCAGCGTCGACTTGCCGGCGCCGATCATGCCGGCGATGCCGATGAAGATCGTGCCGAAGACGTCGGGCGTCGCCTCGGCGCGGCCCGGGGCGGGCGTGTCGGCGCGGGTCGGGCCGGAGCCCTCCGCGCGGGCCTGGGCCGGCATCGGCGGCGGGACGGCGTTCGGCTCGGTCGGTTCCGTCGTCGGGTCGGCGCGCACGAGCCGACCCTACGCGACCGGTCTGATCATCGGCGCCGCCGCACCTCGCGTCAGGGCGAAGCGTCGAGGACGAACCGGATCTTGAACCCGCGGATGCGGACCGCGACCTTCGCGCCGTCCTTCTCGCCGGGCGTGAACCGGCAGCCGCGCAGCGCCGTCAGCGCCGCCTCCGTCAGCCCGTGCGGCAGGCCGCTGACGACCTGGAGGTCGCGCGTGCGGCCGTCGGCACCGACGGTCAGATCGACGACGACCGTGCCCTCGACGCCGGCCTGCCGCGCCTCGTCGGTGTACGTGCCGGCGCAGCGGCCCTGCGGCAGCGGCATCACCGTCGCCTGGTAGGCCGCCACCGGCGCCGCCAGCGGGGCGGCCGCCTGCGCCGGCGCCGGCCCCGGCTGCGGGCGCGACGTGTTGCCGACCGGCATCGCCGGCCCGGTCGCCGCCGGCGACGTCGACTCCATGGTGACGCCGAACACCGGCGTGTCGGTGGTCGGGCCGGTCGTCACCGCCCGCGGATCGGGCGGCACGTCGTGCGGCGCCGCCGCCTGCACCGGCGCGGCC
>DASZXE010000978.1:0-11828 GCA_035546475.1 Kofleriaceae bacterium | reverse complement strand
GGCGGTCCTCGGCGGCGGGCCGCGCGGCGACGACGCGTTCGCCGGCTTCCTCGACGTCGCGCGGCCGTGGCTGACCATCGCCGCCGCGCGCGCGCCGATGCCCCGGCTCGGCGAGCGCGCCGCCCGCACCGACGCCGGCCTCACCGCGCTGCTCGCGCCCGCGGGCTTCGCCGCGCCCACGATCACCGACGTCGCGATCGAGCTGTCCGGCGCGCCGGACGAGGTGTTCGCCCGCCTCGAGCCGGCCTACGAGCTGGCCGCGCTCACCGACGGCGAGCGCGCCGACCTGCGCGCCGCCTTCGTCGCCGCCGCGCCCCGCTGGCGCCGCCCCGACGGCGCGATCGCCTGCACCATGGCGACCCGCCTCGCCGTCGCCCTCCGCGCGGCACCGGGCCGGTAACCGTCCGGCTCGGCGCGCGTAGTCGCCAGCATGCTCCCGCCGCCGTTCCACCTCCGCACCGGCGCCGAGGCCGAGCTCGACGACGCGATCGCGATCGACACCGACGCGTGCGAGGCGTACCGCGCGATCGGCCTGCCGTTCGACTTCGCGCTCGAGCACCCGTTCGCGGCGGCGGAGGTGGCGCGCTGGCGGGCGTCGGCGCGCGCCGGGCTGCTCACCTTCGCGTGCCTGCCCGACGGCGAGCGGGTCGGCTTCGCGTCGCTCGGCACGCTCGACGGCCGGCCGTACCTCGACCAGCTCTCGGTGCGCCGCGCGTACATGCGCCGCGGGCTCGGCGGCGCCCTCGTCGAGCACGCCGTGGGCTGGAGCGCCGCCGCCGGCGAGCTGTGGCTCACGACCTACGACCGCCGCGTGCCGTGGAACCAGCCGTGGTACGAGCGGCGCGGCTTCGTCGCCGTCGCCGACGAGGCGTGCGGCCCCGAGGTGCGCGCCGACCTCGCCCACCAGCGCGAGGTGCTGCCCGCGCCCGACGGCCGGGTCGCGATGGTCCTCCGCCACGCGACACGACCCGGGGACGCGCCGCGCGCGGAGCTCAGACGTTGAACAGGAAGTGCATGATGTCGCCGTCCTGCACGACGTACGACTTGCCCTCCTGGCGCAGCTTGCCGACGTTCTTCAGGGCCGCCTCGCTGCCGTGCTGCTCCAGGTCCGCGAGGCTGTAGACCTGCGCCCGGATGAACCCCTTCTCGAAGTCGGTGTGGATGACGCCGGCCGCCTCCGGCGCCAGCGCGCCCTTGCGGATCGTCCACGCCCGGATCTCCTTCTCGCCCGCCGTGAAGTACGACTGCAGCCCGAGCAGCCGGTAGCACTCGCGCGCGAGGGCGTTGAGCGCCGGCTCGTGCAGGCCGTACGACGCGAGCAGCTCGCGCTTCTCGTCGTCGCTCATGCCGGCCAGCTCCGCCTCGATCTTGCCGCACAGCACGACCACGCCGGCGCCCTCGGCGGCCGCGCGCGCCTTCACCTGCTGCGTCCACGGGTTGCCGTCGGGCAGGTCCTCCTCGCCGACGTTGCAGCAGTAGAGCACCGGCTTCGCCGTCAGGAGCCCCCAGGTCGCCACCAGCGCCCGCTCGTCGTCGGTCAGGGTCGCGGTGCGCGCCGGCTTGCCGGCGTCGAGGTGGGCCGCCAGCTTCTCGACGAGCGCGACCTCCGCCTTCGCCTCCTTGCCGCCCGACTTCGCCGCGCTCTGCGCCTTCTTCAGCCGCTTGTCGACGCTCTCGGCGTCGGCGAGCACCAGCTCCAGCTCGATGACGTCGATGTCGCGCATCGGGTCGACGCCGCCGCTGACGTGGACGACGTTCGGATCGACGAAGCAGCGCACCATCATCAGGATCGCGCTCGTCTCGCGGATGTTGGCGAGGAACTTGTTGCCGAGCCCCTCGCCCTTGGACGCGCCGGCGACCAGGCCCGCGATGTCGACGATCTCGACGATCGCCGGGATGATCTTCTGGGTCGGGATGTGCTTCTCGATCCGCTTCAGGCGGTCGTCGGGCACCGGCACGATGCCGACGTTCGGATCGATGGTGCAGAACGGGTAGTTGGCAGCCTCGGCCTTGCCGGCCGTGAGCGCGTTGAAGACCGTGCTCTTCCCGACGTTGGGCAGGCCGACGATTCCGACGGACAGGGGCATATGAGCGAGCCTTGGCGAGCGATCGACGATGACGCTGGGAGGTGCGGGGGCACCGCTGTGGTGCGAGGTCTGCCTGCAGGGACACGCGCGACGGGCAAGGGACCCGCATCCCTTCAGGAACCCGTCCTGTAGCGGACATCGCTCCTGGGTGCAAGGGTGCGGACGGCGCGCCGGCGCGGGGTCGATTCACCGGCGCCGCGTGCCGGTCATCACCCGTCAGCACGGCGGCCCGGGCCGCCTGCCCGCGGGCGTGCGAACCTGCCGCCATGCGTACGGCCCGCCTGCCGGCCCTCGCGCTGGCCGCCGCCAGCGCCGTCGTCGGTGTCACGGCGCTGGCCGCCCTCCCGGCCTGCGGCGGCGACGACAGCGCCGTCCCCGCCGTCGACATCCTCGACCAGCTCCGCGCCATCCCGCAGATCGCCAGCGTCCAGGAGCTCCAGACCAGCCAGACCGGCTACCGCTACTTCATGATCCAGTTCGATCAGCCGGTCGATCATGATCACCCGGAGGGCGAGCACTTCCACCAGATGGCGACGCTCATCCACCGCGACGCGCACGCGCCGATGATGCTCGTCCACACCGGCTACGGGAACTGGTACTTCGACCTCCCGGTCGAGCCGACGAAGCTCCTGCAGGCCAACCAGCTCGTCGTCGAGCACCGGTTCTTCCGCGCGTCGCGCCCGACCGGCAGCGTCAGCGACTGGGACGACCTCACGATCGCGCAGGCCGCCGCCGACCACCACGCGATCGTCCAGGCCCTGCGCCCGCTCTACGACGGCGCCTGGATCGAGACCGGCGCCAGCAAGGGCGGCATGACGTCGGTCTACCACCGGCGCTTCTACCCCGACGACGTCGACGGCACGCTCGCCTACGTCGCGCCGATCTCGTTCGGCGCGCCCGACTACCGCTACGACGCGCAGATCGACAGCGTCGGTCCGCCGGCGTGCCGGCAGGCGATCCGCGACCTCCAGGTCGACCTGCTCACCAACCGCCGCCAGATGCTGATCGACAGGACGACGTCGCAGGCGGTGGCGCGCGGCCACTCGTACAACCGCATCACGATCCCCGCCGCCGTCGAGAGCGCGGTCGTCTCGCTCGAGTGGTCGTTCTGGCAGTACGAGGGCGCGCAGTCGTGCCCGACGGTGCCGCCGGTGACCGCGAGCGACGCGCAGGTGTGGGCGTTCCTCGATCAGGTGTCGCCGGTGTCGTCGTCGTCGGACTTCGACCTGATCGAGTTCGAGGCGTACGACTTCCAGGCCGAGGAGGAGCTCGGCTACCCGGGCACGATGGACGAGCACCTGATGGGGCTCCTGCAGTTCCCGCCCGAGGCGTACGACGGCGCGTACCCGCCCGGCGTGCCCATCCCGACCTAC
This sequence comes from Kofleriaceae bacterium, assembly GCA_035546475.1. Lineage (GTDB taxonomy): Bacteria > Myxococcota_A > Polyangia > Haliangiales > Haliangiaceae > UBA2376. The sequence goes on along the minus strand of DASZXE010000978.1, from coordinate 8,368 downwards.
CGGCCCGAGGTCATGCCCGACATCGACGGCTGGGTGCGCGCGCACGGCGACCGCCTGATCTTCCTCTACGGCGAGTGGGATCCGTGGAGCGGCGGCAAGTTCGAGCTCGGCGACGCGACCGATTCGCTGCGCGTCATCGCGCCAATGGCGCCGCACGGCGCCGGCCTCGGCGACCTGACGGAGCCGGACCGCGAGGCGGTGCTGGTGAAGCTGGCGGACTGGACCGGCGTGACGCCGGCGGCTCCGTCGGCGCGCGTCGCGGAGCGGACCGCTCCCGGCGCGAGGTCGGCCTTCGACGGCGGCCTGCGGCGCGACCTGCCGCGCCCGCCGTCGGCGTGGATCCGCCTGCGCCTCGGGCGCTGACCGCGGGCGGGCCGGGCGCGGCGCCTCGCGGGCGGCGCGGCGCCTCGCGGCGCGGCGGCTGCCGGATCGGGCCTCGCCGCCGGTGACCGCGCCCCGCCCCGGGGTGTAAAACCGGCTCGATGACCTCCACGGTGCGCACGGCGCTGGTCACAGGTTCGACCGATGGGATCGGCAAGGAGACGGCGCTGGGCCTCGCTCGCGCCGGCCTCCGGGTGTTCGTCCACGGGCGCAGCAAGCCCAAGGTCGAGCACGCGATCGCCGAGCTGCAGGCCCAGGCGCCCGAGGGCCAGTTCGAGGGCGTCTCGTTCGACCTCGGCTCGATGGCGTCGATCCGCCGCGCGCTGCCGGAGCTGACCGAGCGGCTCGACGCGCTCCACGTCCTCGTCAACAACGCCGGCATCTTCTCGCCGGAGCGGGTGATCACGGACGAGGGCATCGAGATGACGCTGGCGGTGAACCACGTCGGCCACTACCTGCTCACCGAGCTGCTGCGGCCGGCGATGGCGAAGGCGGGGTCGGCGCGGGTCATCACGGTCACCTCGATCGCGCACACCCGCGGGCGCATCCACCTCGAGGACCTGACGCTCGAGAAGGCGTACACCGGCTACGCCGCGTACGCGCAGTCGAAGCTGGCGAACGTCATGCACTCGCTCGATCTCGCGGCGGGCAACGACCCGGCCGCGCTGGCGGCGTACGCGCTGCACCCGGGCGTCATCTCGACGAAGCTCCTGCGCGAGGGCTTCGGGCCGGTCCGCGGGTCGAGCCCGCACCACGGCGCGGCGACGTCGATCCGGCTGGCGACCGCCGAGTCGCTCGTCGAGCCGAGCGGCACCTACTTCTCGGAGGGCTACCCGACGCCGGTGGCGGCCGCCGCCAACGACGTCGCGGTGCGCGAGGCGCTGCGGGCCGCCACCATCAAGTACGCCGGATTGTCGGCGTAGTGCGAGGCCGCGGCGCGGCGCGGGCGGGCCGATGAGCGCCGACGACTACCCGTCGGCGCGCGCCGCCGCGCTGGCCGCGTTGCACGCCGGCGACGCCGAGGGCGCCTTCCGCGCGCTGCGCGGGCCGCTCTCGCACCCGCGGCTGGTGCCGGTGGCGGAGCTCGAGGACGCGCTCGGCGTGCTCGGGCCGATCTTCGCGGCGCTCGGCGCGCGCGCGCTGGCCGAGCGGGTCGCGGAGGCGTCGCTGGCGCCGACCGATCCCGAGCGGCTCTACGCGCTCGGCTACCAGCTCATCGAGGACGGCGTCGCGGCGGTGGCGGTGACGGTGCTCGCGCGCGGCGTCGAGCTGTCGCCCGACAGCGAGGCGCTCGTCACCGAGCTGGTGGCGGCGCTGGAGGTGCAGCTCGCCTACCGCGACGCGGCCAACGTGCTCGCCGTGCGGCCGGCGCTCGTCGAGTCGAGCTTCCTCTGCCGGTACCTGCTGGTGTTCGACTCGATCATGAGCGGCGACCTGGCGACCGCGCGCGACACCGTGCCGCGGCTGGTGCCCGCCGAGCACGCGCAGGAGCGGATGGCCACCCGCGTGCAGGCGATGCTGGCCCGCGCCGACCGCGCCTCGCAGCTCTGTCCGCTCGACGGACACGATCTGCGCGGCTGGCACCACGTCATCACCGGCGGGCTGTTGCTGCACCGGTCGCCGTACGGCCTCGACGCCGGGATGCACGGCCGCTACGCGTGGCTGCAGGACTCGTGGGCGATGGTGCGCCACGGGCTCGAGCGGCTGCGCGCGGTGCTCGACGCGTGGGGCTGGCAGCCGCCGTGCGTCTACGCGCCGCCGGGCCGCGAGCACGAGGCGCTGGCGGTGGCGGCGGCGACGCTGCTCGGCGTGCCGCAGGCCCCGTGGCCGGCGGTCGGCGCGCCGGCGCCCGGGCTGGTGGTGGCGTACGACCTGGCGACCGTGGCGCCGCGCGAGCTGGAGCGGCTGGCGCAGCGCCGGCGCGATCAGGTGCTGCACGCGCACGTGACGATCTGGACCGAGGACGGCCCGGTCGCGCCGGAGGTGACGACCTTGCTCGCGCAGAGCGTGGTGGCGCCGTGGGGCCGCCGGCTGGCGATCGACGCGGAGAGCCGCACCACGAAGGCGATCGCCGAGGACCCGCGCGACGCCGAGGCGCTGGCCGCCGACATCGTCGCGGCGCCGCCCGCCCACGACGACGACGTCACCGCCGACGACGAGCCGGGCCTGCTGGCGCTCGCCCGCCTCGCCGGCCTGCCCGCGCCCGGCCCGCGCGAGCGCTCGTGGGCCGGCTCGCCGGTCGCCTCGAACCGCTTCCTCTGACTCTGGGGCCCGGTGCCGGTCAGCCGAACAGGAAGGAGGCGAGGGCGGAGGTGACGGCGGCGGGCTGGTGGCGCATGAGCGCGTGACCGGCGCCGGCGATGGTGGCGCGGCGCGCGTCGGGGAAGAAGGCGAGGCGGCGCGCGACCTCGGGCTCGGGCAGGCGGAGCAGCGAGCGGTCGCCGTCGAGGTACAGCACCGGCGCGGTGACGCGTCCCCAGAACGCCGCCGCCGCATCGACGCGGAACGGGTAGGGGCCCATCGTGCGGTGCAGCGGATCGTGCTTCCAGACCAGGCCGCCGTCGACGGCGCGGGTGCCGCGGGCCGCGAGCGCGCGCGCGTCGTCGTCGGAGATCGTCGGATCGTTGCGGCGGATGCGCGCGGCGGCCTCGGCGAGGTCGGCCATCGGCCGCACCGGCTCGCGCCGCACCTTGCGCCACGCATCGATCCAGCTCGCGGTGCGGAGCGGGAGGTCGGCGGTGGCCTCGGGAGGGCCGAGGCCCTCGAGCAGCGCGACGCGGTGCACGCGCGCCGGCCGGGTGCCGGCCCAGTAGGCGGCGACGCTGGCGCCCATCGAGTGGCCGACGATCGAGACGCGCGCGCGGCCGAGCTGGGCGACGAGGTCGTCGACATCGGCGACGTAGTCGAAGAAGTGGTAGTAGCCGCCGGCGCCGACCCACGCGGTGTCGCCGTGGCCGCGCAGGTCGGGCGCGACGACATGCGCGTGGCGGCCGAGCGCCGCGCCGATCGCGGCCCACTCCCACGCGAGGTCGAGGAAGCCGTGCAGCAGCACGACGGTGTGATCGTGGGCGGCGTCGTCGCCCCACGAGAGGACGTGCGTGTCGAGGCCGGTCACGAGCGCCACGCGCCGCGAGGTCGGCGCGCCGGCGTGGGCGTCCGTCACGAGGCCCGCCGGTCGGGGGCCGACGTCGTCGAGCGCTGGCTCGCGCGCGCGCGGCGGCCGACGCGCCACATGACGAGGCCGGCGAGCCCGAGCGGGATGAGGAAGACCCAGCCGACGAACGTCCCCGGCGGCGTGAGCCCGAGGACGAGGAACGCGCCGACCATGCCGAAGACGACGATCGCGGCGGCGGCGATGTAGCCCCACAGCTCGAGCTTGCGCCGCTTGATGCTGGCCTCGAGCATCGCGACGAGCTGCGCCGCCTTGTCCGGCGGCAGCTCGCGCACCGCCTGCTCGATGTCCGCCTGGAACGCCGGATCGCGCAGCCGCTCGGCGAGGTCCTTGGCAGCCTTCTTCCCCGCCGCCGCCTGCGCGGCATCCGCGACGGCCGCCGGCGCCTTGCCCGCGTCGGGCTTCGCGGCCTCCTCCTTCGCCGTCTGCTTCGCTCCTGGCTTTGCGGCCATCCCGGCAGCGTAGGAGCCGCCGTCCGCCGATGCAACCACCCGCGCCGGCCCCGGCGCCCCCGTCGCCCCGGCCCGGACGCCGCCTCGCCGCCGTTGTCGCCCACGTGGCGCACCGGCGCACCGGGTTGACGCAACCGGGCCGGGTTCGCGTCGGTCGACGTCCGATGGAACCGTATGATCAGGCATGAGCCAGGGCGTTCCATGCTCCTTCTGTGGGCATCGCGTCGTGCGGTGCGTCGCCGGTCCGCGCACGTTCATCTGCGGCCCGTGCGTGCGCGCGGCGTTGCTGGCACGGCCGCCGGACGGCGGCGCGGCGACGCGGTGCTCGTACTGCGGTCGGCGCGAGGACCTCGTGGTCGTGGGGCTGGGCGCCGGTGCCCTGGTGTCGTCGGGCGGAGAACCGCCGGCCTTCGCCGGCGAGGACGGACTCCCGGCGATCTGCAACACCTGCCTTGGCTACGCCCGAGACATCGTCGGGGAGTGAGGTCGTCGCCCCGGCCCGTCGGCGGTTGCGCGGGGCGGGGCGCGACGGCAAGGTGGCGCGGTGCCGATCCTGAAGATCCGGGATGACCTGGGCCGCGACGTGATGATCGCGCGGCCGCCGCAGCGGGTGGTGTCGCTGGTGCCGTCGGACACGTACAGCCTGTTCGCCCTCGGCTGCGGCGCGCGCGTGGTCGGACGGACGCGCTACTGCGTCGAGCCGGCGGCCGCCGCGGCGCTGCCCGCGGTCGGCGGCACCAAGGACGTCGATGTCGAGGCGGTGCTCGCGCTCGAGCCGGAGCTGGTGATCGCGAACCAGGAGGAGAACACCCGCGCCGCGCTCGAGGCGCTCGCGCTGCGGACGCGCGTGCTCGTCTCGATGCCGCGCCGGCTGCGCGACGGGCTCGCCCACCTGGCGCGCCTCGCCCGCGTCATGGGCGTCGAGCGCGAGCCCGCCGTCGTCGAGCTCGTCCGCCGCGGCCACGCGCTCGGCCAGGCGACGCCGCCGGCGCCGCGCCTGAACGCCTTCGTCCCGATCTGGATGGAGCCGCTGATGACGATGAACGCCGACACGTTCGGCAGCGACGTGCTCGCCCACGCGGGCCTCGGCAACGTCTTCGGCGATCGGCTGCGCCTCTATCCGCTCGCCGCCGACCTCGGCAAGCAGGCGGCCGCCGACGCCGCCGGCCGCGACACGCGCTATCCGCGGGTGTCGACCGACGAGGTCGTCGCGCGCGCGCCGGACGTCATCCTGCTCCCCGACGAGCCCTGTTCGTTCGCGCCCGCGGACCGAGCGGCGCTCGCGGCGCTGCCGACGCCCGCGGCCGCCGCCTGCCGCATCGTCGACGTGAGCGGCAAGGACCTGTTCTGGTACGGCGCCTGGAGCGTCGACGCGATCGCGCGCCTCGCCGCGCGGCTCGCCGAGCTCCGCTGACGCGACCGGCCCTCGGCCGCGGCGTCGCCGCTGCGCCGCGGGCTGGCAGGGTGCGCGCCGCCCTGCCGCGCGCCGCACATCCTGGTAGGGTCGCCCGCGATGGCGGAGCGGCTCTACATCTTCGACGGGTACGGCTACGTCTTCCGCGCCCACTACGCGCTCATGGGGCCGGCGAGCGGCGAGCGCAAGGGCGTCCAGCTCTCGACCGCCGAGGGCATGCCGACCGGCGCCCTCTACGTCTTCGCCCGCATGCTGCTGCGCTTCCACGACGACGTCCGGCCCGAGCGGATCGCGGTCGTCTTCGACTCGGGCCGCGACAGCTTCCGCAAGCAGATCTTTCCCGAGTACAAGGCCAACCGCACGGCGCCGCCCGAGGAGCTCGCCCTCCAGTTGCCGCGCTTCCGCCCGCTGGTCGAGGCGATGGGCTGGCCGGTCCTCGCCATCCCCGGCGTCGAGGCCGACGACGTCGTCGCCACCCTCGCCCGCCAGGCGCGCGCCCGCGGCTGGGAGGTCGTCATCCTGTCCGCCGACAAGGACCTCATGCAGCTCGTCGGCGACGGCATCGCGATGGTCGACGCCATGCGCCAGCAGACCTACACGCGCGAGGCGGTGATCGAGAAGTTCGGCGTGCCGCCGGAGCGGCTGGCCGACTACCTGGCGCTGTGCGGCGACACCAGCGACAACATCCCCGGCGTCCGCGGCGTCGGCGGCAAGAGCGCCGCCAAGCTGGTCCACGAGTATCCCGACATCGAGTCGATCATCGCCGGCAACCCGAAGGTGCTCGGCAAGTTCCCGCTCGCCGATCCGGAGACGGCCGACAAGCTGCGCATCTCGCGCCGGCTGGTCGCGCTGAACGAGGCCGTCGACGTCGGCGTCGAGCTCGACACGCTGGTGGCGAGGCCGTGGGACTCCGAGACGCTCGCCGCGATGTTCAGGGAGCTCGAGTTCGAGCAGATGGTCGACCGGGTGTCGGCGGCGCCGGCGCCGTTCCTGCCCGGCGCGCGGGTGCCGGTGTCGCCGTCGTCGGGCCCGACCGCCGACCTCGGCCAGCCGGTGGTCGCCGCCGGCGCCGCGGAGATCGCCGCGCTCGCCGACCACGTGCGGGCCGCCGGCCGCTGCGCGCTCCGCGTCGAGACGGTCGGTCGCTTCGATCGGGCGACGCTGGTCGGCCTCGGCGTCGCCGTCGCCGGCCACCCGCCGGCGTACGTGCCGGTCGCCCACCGCTCGCTCGCCGCCGGCCCGTCGCCCGACGCCGCCGCGCTCGCGCCGCTCGCCGCCGTGCTCGCCGATCCGGCGATCGCGAAGCTCACCCACGACGGCAAGGCGGCGACCCGCGCGCTCGCGCTGCGCGGCTGGACGCTCGCCGGCATCACCGAGGACGCGATGCTCGCCGCCTTCCTCCTCGACGCCGAGGCCGACGCCGAGGCGATCGACAAGGCGCTCGCGCCGGTGGTCGGCGCCGAGCTGCCGCCGCGCGCGCAGGCGACCGGCAAGCCGGGCAACTTCGAGGCGACCGCGCCCGCCGACGCCGCCGCCTGGGTCGGCCGCGTCGCCGAGCTCACGCTGCTCGCCGCGCCCGAGCTCGCCCGCCGGGTCGGCCTCGCCGGCCTCGACACGGTCTACCGCGACGTCGAGCTGCCGGTCGCCGAGCTGCTCGCCGTCGTCGAGCGCAACGGCATCTGCATCGACGGCCCGTACCTCGCCAAGCTCGCCGCCGACGTGGGCGAGCAGGTCGCCGCCCTCGAGGCGAAGGTGCGCGAGTTGGTCGGCCCCGACGTCAACCTCGGCTCGCCCAGGCAGCTCGCGACCTTGCTCTTCGAGACGCTCGGCCTCGACGCCGACAAGACGCGCAAGACCAAGACCGGCTACTCCGTCGATCACGACGTCCTCGAGGGGCTCGCCCTGGCCCACCCGGTCGTCAAGCCGATCCTCGAGCACCGCGAGCTGACCAAGCTCAAGGGCACCTACCTCGACGCGCTGCCGCCGCTCGTCAACCCGCGCACCGGCCGCTTGCACACGATCTTCAACCAGGTCGGCGCCGCGACCGGCCGCCTGTCGTCGCAGGATCCGAATCTGCAGAACATCCCGATCCGCAGCGAGCTCGGCCGCGCGATCCGCCGCGGCTTCATCGCCGCGCCCGGCAAGGTGCTGGTCGCCGCCGACTACTCGCAGATCGAGCTGCGCATCCTCGCCCACCTGTCGCACGACCCGCTGCTCACCCGCGCGTTCCGCGAGGGCGCGGACGTCCACACGCAGACCGCCGCGCTCGTCTTCGGCATCGAGCCGGCGCAGGTCGGCGCGCGCGAGCGGCGCGTCGCGAAGGCGGTCAACTACGGGCTGTCGTACGGGCAGGGCGTCGACGGCCTCGCCCGCGCGCTCGACATCCCGCGCCGCGAGGCGAAGGAGCACATCGATCGCTACTTCGAGCGCTTCCCGACCATCCGCTCCTTCATGGACGAGGTGGTCGCCGAGGCCCGCGCGCGCGGCGGCTCGCGCACCGTGCTCGGCCGCTGGCGGCCGATCCCCGAGCTGAAGTCGAAGAGCCCGGTCGCGCGCCGCGCCGCCGAGCGGATCGCGCAGAACACGCCGATGCAGGGCTCGGGCGCCGACATCATCAAGCTGGCGATGCTGAAGACGACCGCGCGGCTCGCGGCCGAGCGGCTCGAGGCGGCGATGCTGCTCACCGTCCACGACGAGCTGGTCTTCGAGTGCTCGCCCGACGACGCCGAGCGGGTCGGCGCCGCGGTGAAGGAGGAGATGGAGCGGGCGTTCACCCTGGAGGTGCCGCTGGTGGTCGATGTCGGCATCGCGCGCAACTGGGCCGACGCCTGACCTGCGAGCTGTGATCCCGCTCGCCCCCGACGGTGGACGTGCTACTCGCGGCGAGCTGGCGTAGGCTTGGCCCGATGATGGTTCGCCGCTCCGTGCTCCGCGCGATCGCGCTCGGCG
>DASZXE010000977.1:0-3589 GCA_035546475.1 Kofleriaceae bacterium | reverse complement strand
GACACCAAGGTCGCGGCGAACGGCGGTGCGCCGACGCTGACGCCGACGGCGACGGCGAACCCGACGCCGACGGTGAATCCGACGGCGACGGCGAACCCGACGCCGAACCCGACGCCGACGGTGAATCCGACGCCGACGCCGACGCCCACCGTCGAGCAGCCGATGCCGACGCCGGTCGTGAAGCCGGTGCCGACGCCAAGGCCGACGCCCTCCCCTGTCGCGGCGATCCCGTTCGCGGCGCGGCAGATCTGGGCCGGTCGCTACACCTGCGCGCAAGGCGACACCGCGCTCCGCCTCCGCATCACCGACGTCCACGGCGACGATGTCGACGCCGTCTTCGAGTTCAGCCACGCCGACAGCGGCGCCGCCGGCAGCTTCCACATGTCTGGCCGCTACGAGCCCGGTTCCCACCGCCTCGCCCTCACGCCCGGCGCCTGGATCCAGCAGCCGTACGGCTACGAGTCGGTCGCCATCTCCGGCACCGTCAGCGCCGACGGCGCCACCTACGCCGGGTCGATCCACCACCCGGCCTGCACGACCTTCTCCGTCCACCACCGCTGACGCCGGCGCGGTTGCGTCAGGGCGCGCCGAGCAGCGAGCAGTCGAACTCCTGCAGCACCTGCAGGTTGCCGGGCTCGAGGCCGCCGGGGTGCGCGTCGTCGTGCCAGGCGACGTGGTAGCGGTAGTGCGCGAGCACCGTTGCCATCGGCGCGTGGTTCACGCACTTCTCGATGATCCCCGCGATCAGCCCCGACCGGTGCATGCCGCCCCCACAGTGCAGGTGGATGTTCCCGGTCGGCGGCGCGCCGTCCGGCATCAGGATCTGCTCGCGGATGAGGCGCGCCATCGAGCGGAACGCCTCGTCGCGCGCCGCCACGTCGTGCTTCGCCGCCGGCGCCGTCGGATCGTAGTAGTCGCGCAGCGTGTCGCGCCAGCGGCCGTAGCCGGTGCCCTGCTCGTCGGTGGCGTAGACGTAGCTCGCGCCGTGCTCGGTGGCGGCCTTCCGCTCGGCGTCGGTCAGGTCGCCGATCGGGATCTTGCCGTCGAACAGGTTGACGACGTGGTGGACGTGGCCGGCGCCGAGCAACGACGCGAAGCAGGAACCGTCCGCGTCCGGCGACGGCGTGATGCCGGTGCGGAAGATCACGACCGGGTGGACCTTGCCCTCGGCGTCGGTCCACGTCCGCCCCGCCAGCGGGATGGCGCCGAGGTTGTTGTTGTTGCCCTCGATGAGCACCGCCCGCACCATCCGCCAGAACAGCAGCGACCGCAGCTTCTCCTGCAGGTCGGCGCGCGCCTTCGGATCGGTCGGCGCCGCGGCGCCCATCGCCGCGATCATGTCGGCGGCGCCGGCCTCGGACCCGGGCCGCAGCTCCTCACCGAACCGGTTCTCGCTGTTGCACGCGATCGTCGCGCGGTCGATGCCCGCGGCGGCGAGCGGCGCGGTGATCGGCTCGAGCGCCGCCTCGCCCGCGGCCGGCGCCGGCGCCGGCGCCTTCACCTCCGGCTTCGACGACGAGCACGACCACAGCAGACCGGCGGCGACGAGGGCGAGGACGCGCACGGCGCGCATGATAGCGCGGCCCCTGCCGCCGGTCGCGCGGCCGCCGCGAACGCGCCTCGCGCTGGCTCGCGCTACAGGGCGCCGGCCGGCGGCATCACGACCACCTCGTCGACGGCGATCGACGGCCGCGCGACGATCGCCACCAGGAACCCGGCGACGTCGTCGGCCTTCATCATCTTCCTGCGATCGAAGCCGGGCCGGTCGTCCCAGATCGGCGTGTCGGTCGCGCCGACGAGCAGCGTGGTGGCGCGGATGTCGTACGGCCGCGCCTCGGCGGCGAGGACGCGCATGAGCCCGAGCTGGCCGAGCTTCGCCGCGGTGTAGCCGGCGCACTCGGGGAACGCCTCGCGCGCCGCGACCGAGCTGATCGCGACGATGTGGCCGCGCCGGCGCGGCTGCATGCGCCGCAGCGCCTCGCGCGCGCACAGGAAGGTGCCGACGACGTGCGAGTCGAGCATCGCGCGCAGGTCGGCCACGCCGGCGGTGTGGATCGGCGCGAAGTGGCTCACGCCGGCGGCGCAGACCACGACATCGACGTCGCCGGCGGCGGCGAACCCGGCCTGCACCTGCTGCTCGTCGGTGACGTCGACGCCCCACGACGCGACGCCGCCGGCCTCGACCATCGTCCCCGTCCCTGGCGTGAACCGGCGGGCCCAGCCGATGACCGACGCGCCCTCGGCGGCGAGCGCGCGCGCGGTCGCGGCGCCGATGCCGCTCGACGCGCCGGTGACGATCGCCCGCTTGCCGAGCAGCCGGGTCACGCCGCGCTCCCCTCGGCCGCGGCCGTCACCACCGCGGCGCCGGACGCGCGCGACGCGCGCGACGCTTGCGGCCCGTGCGCCTCGACCCACGCCGCCGCGTCGCGCAGCGCGCGCTCGAGCTGGTGCTGGCGCCGCCCCGCCTTGTCCTTCGGCGTGCGCCCCACGCCCGGCGGCAGGAGGCCGAAGTTGACGTTGGTCGGCTGGTACTTCGCGTCCGGCTCGCGCGGGCCGGTGACGTGCTGGTAGAGCGCCCCCATCATCGTCGTCGCCGGCGGCGGCGCCGGCGGCCGCCCGGCCAGCTCGTCGGCCAGTAGCCACGCACAGACCAGGCCCATCGCGCAGCTCTCGATGTAGCCCTCGACGCCGGTCAGGAGGCCGGCGAAGCGCAGGCGCGGCTCGCTCCGCAGCTCGAGGCGCGCGCCGAGCAGCCGCGGCGCGTCGACGTACGTGTTGCGGTGGATCGAGCCGAAGCGCAGCCACTCCGCCTTCGCCAGCGCCGGCACCATCGCGAAGATCCGCTGCTGCTCGGGGTACGCGAGGCGGGTCTGGAAGCCGACCAGGTTGTACGCGGTCAGCCACCGGTTCTCGGGGCGAAGCTGGACGACCGCGTACGGCCAGCGGCCGGTGCGCGGATCGGTCAGGCCGACCGGCCGCATCGGCCCGTGCCGCAGCGTCTCGACGCCTCGCTCGGCCATCACCTCGATCGGCAGGCAGCTCTCGAAGTAGCGCGGCTCCTCGAACTCGTGCGGCACCACCTGCCGGCCGGCCTTCACCGCCTCGACGAACGCCTGGTAGGTCGGCTTGTCGATCGGGCAGTTGATGTAGTCGGCGCCGTCGGTGCCGTGCGGCTCCTCGCCGGCCACCGGCTCCTCGGCGCGCTCGGGCGGCGCGTCGCCGGCCGCCGCCGCGGCCGCCGCGCGGCGGTGCGCGCCCGGCTGATCCATCGCGCCCGCCCACCGGCTGGCGCGGAACGCATGATCGAGGTCGATCGACTCCGCGGCGACGATCGGCGCGATCGCGTCGTAGAAGTACATCCGCTCGCCGCCGAGCTCGCGGCGGATCACGCGGCCGAGCGGCCCGCCGGTCAGCGGCCCGGTGGCGACGATCACCGGGCCGTCCGGCAGCTCGTCGAGCAGAAGCCGGGCGCGATGTCGCCAGCGCACCAGACGCCGCTGCTCGGCGAGCTGGTCTGCTCGAACTCGCTGCGCGCCGATGCGCCCGACACGCCCGCGGGGCTGCTCAAGCACGAGCTGCGGCGGGCCGG
>DASZXE010000976.1:0-1656 GCA_035546475.1 Kofleriaceae bacterium | reverse complement strand
CGGCGGTGGCGCCCGTCGATGCCGCGCCGGTCGTCGTGCCGCCGCCCGTCGACGCCGCGCCGGTGGTCGCGCCGCCGGTCGACGCCGCGCCGCCCGACGTCGACGCCGATCTCACGGCCGCCGTCTCCGCCGAGGAGATCGTGCGCCAGGCCGATCACCAGGTCGTGGCGTCGCGCGGCCACCTCGACCGCTGCTACCAGAACGCCACGAAGGTGCTGCCGGCCGATCAGCCGTTGCGCGGACGAGTGGACATCGGCTTCGCGGTGTTGCCTACTGGAGCCGTCAACAGTGTCGTCGTGCTGCAGAACACCACCGGTTCGGACCAGCTCGGTCAGTGCGTGCAGGCGGTCGTCGAGAGCTGGGGCTTCTCGCCGCACGGCGACGCGGACGCCGTCCACCTCGCGAGGACGTTCACGTTCTGATGCTGGGATCTCCAAGCATGACCGCGCGTCCTGACAGCCTGGCCTCGCGCCTGCCGTCGGCACCTCGTCCCGCCCGCTCCGTCGTCGGCGCCGAGGTGCTGGTCATCGATCAGGACGTGCGCGTGCACGAGGGCATGGGGCCGCTGCTGTCGGCGGTCGACCTCCACGTCACCTGCGTCGCCGATCCGGCCGCCGGCGCCGCGAAGGTGAAGGACCAGTTCTTCTCGGTCGTGCTCGTCGACGTCGACACGCCCATCCCGTCGGCCGGCGTGCAGGTCATCCGCGAGCTGCACCAGCTCTCGCCGACGTCGATGATCATCGGGCTCACGCCCCGCCGCTCCTTCGAGGACGCGGTGGCGGCGGTGCGGGCGGGCGCGATCGACCTCGTGCTCAAGGCGCCCGACTCGGTGCCGTACCTGCGCCAGCGCGTCGTCGAGGCGGCCGGCCTGTCGATCGGCCGGCGCGAGGTCGACTCGGTGCTCGTCGAGATCCGCGACCTGCAGGGCGACTTCCTCGAGCGGTTCATGGACGCGGAGCGGCGCGCGTCGGACCTCGGCGACCGGCTGGCCGGCAAGGACCCGGCGCGGTCGATCAGCTTCGACAACCTGGCCGTGCTGCTGATCGACGAGGTCGACTCGCTGCGCGACGCGCTCACCGAGGCGGCGCCGGCCGGCTTCCGCATCGTCCACGCGGCGAGCGGCGGCGAGGGGCTCGACCGGATGTCGAGCGACCGCTTCCACTACGCGCTGGTGTCGGAGGAGCTGGGCGACCTGCCGCCGTCGATGATCATCTCGGCGCTGCGCGCGCAGAACGCCGACACGGTGATCCTGACGTTCCGCGGTCCGGGCGAGGGGGGCTCGGTCAGCCTCGTCGAGACCGGCGGGCCGCGCGTGCTGCTGCCGAAGTTCTCCGACGGCGCCGAGCTGGCGGCGCGCCTCGACGAGATGGCGGAGGCGTTCCGCGCCCGCGCGCGCGAGCGCCGCTACCTGCAGGCGTTCCGCGAGCGCCACTACGACTTCCTGCGGCGCTTCGTCGAGATCAAGACGAAGATCGATCGCGCGATGAACGAAGGCCCGGGCTGACCCGCGCGCCGCGGGCGCTACATGAGCACGCCGCCCGACGGCAGGCCGGGCGGGCCGGCGTCGAGGTCGGGCGGGACGAGGACGCCGCCGCCGGCGGGAGGCTCGACGGGGAGCGCGACGCCGGGCGGCGCCGGCGGACGCTCGCCGGGCAG
>DASZXE010000975.1:0-5247 GCA_035546475.1 Kofleriaceae bacterium | reverse complement strand
GGGGACGAGCCGCCCCGGTGGCGGCCTCGGCCGGCGGCGGCGCGGCGGGCGTGTCGTCGTCGTCCGCGGCCTCGGCGCCGTCGGGCGCGTCGGGGACGACCTCCGGCACGGGGACGACCTTGCGGCCGGCGCGCCGGAGGGCGTCGCGGAGGAGGTACTCGATCTGCCCGTTCACGCTGCGCAGCTCGTCGGCGGCCCACCGCTCGATGGCGGTGAGCACGGCGGGCTCGACCCGCAGCAGGAACGGCTTGCGCGACGCCACGGCGGCTCCTCCGTGGCCTAGCCCTGGTACAGCGTGCCGGTGTTGATGACCGGCTGGGTGGCGCGCTCGCCGCACAGCACGACGAGCAGGTTGGAGACCATCGCGGCCTTGCGGTCGGCGTCGAGCTCGACGATGCGGTTCTGCGAGAGCAGCTTGAGCGCCATCTCGACCATGCCGACCGCGCCCTCGACGATGCGCTGGCGGGCGGCGATGATCGCGCCGGCCTGCTGGCGCTGCAGCATCGCCTGGGCGATCTCCTGGGCGTAGGCGAGGTGGGTGATGCGGGCCTCGACGATCTCGACGCCGGCGTTCTTGCAGCGATCGTGGATCTCGAGCTTGAGCTGCTCGGCGACGGCGTCGGTGTGGCCGCGCAGCGAGATGAGGTTCTCGTCGTGGCCGTCGTACGGGTGGTGGGTGGCGAGGTTGCGGACCGCGGCCTCGGCCTGGATGCGCACGTAGGCGGCGAAGTCGTCGACGACGAACGTGGCGGCGGCGGTGTCGACCACCTTCCAGACGACGATCGCGCCGATCTCGATCGGGTTGCCCTCGACGTCGTTGACCTTGATCTTCGGCGTCTCGAAGGTGCGCATGCGGAGCGAGAGGCTGCGCTTGGCGTAGAACGGGTTGACCCACCGCCAGCCCTCGTCGCGGGCGGTGCCGACGTAGCGGCCGAAGAACTGCAGCACGCGCGCCTCGTTGGGCGCGACCGTGAACATGCCGGCCATGACGATGACGGCGGCGAGGAAGAGCAGGCCGGCGCCGACGAAGGAGACGGCGATGAGGCCGCTGTGGTGGTCGGCGTGCCGCATGATCGACGGCGTGAGCTGGGTCGCGGGCAGCGCGATCGCCGCGGCGAGCAGGCCGAGGCTCATGAGCAGGCCGGCGCTGCCGGGGATGGTCTGGACCTTTCGTTCCTTCATGGCGGGCTCCTCTTCTCTTCTGCCGGCGCGCCGTCGGGTGACGCCGCGTCGGTGACATCAGGATGATATCACTTTGATGTCGCGCAAGGGGAAATCGGTCCGGCCGCGCCGGTCCGCTGCGCTCCCGCTGTGGCTGCGGCTGCGGCTGCCGCTGCCGCTGCGGCTCCGGCGCACCGGGGACCCGCGGACGGCTGCGGGGCGTGGCGGCGCGGTCAGCCGGGGATGCGGAAGCGGACGGGGCGGCCGAGCGGGCGGCGGTGGAAGGCGTCGAGGTCGGCGCTGGCGATGACGGCGAGGACCGGGTAGCCGCCGGTTGTCGGGTGCTCCGGGCCGAGGACGATCGGGGTGCCGTCGGGCGGGACCTCGATCGCACCGGCGACGAGCGGCGCCGACCCGGCGGCCGCGGAAGCTACGGCGCCCGCGGAAGATCCGCCGGAGGACGCGGCGGCGGATACGGCGGCGGATGCGGCGGCGGATGCGGCGGTGGATGCGGCGGTGGATGCGGCGGTGGATGCGGCGGCGGATGCGGCGGCGGATGCGGCGGCGGGCGCCTGGAGGAGGGCAGGGCCGTCGAGGCGGGTGCCCATGCGGTCGCTCGTGTGCGAGAGGTGCCAGGTCGCGGCGAGCAGGCGATCGAGCGCATCGGGTGCGAAGCGCGCGAGGTCGGGGCCGGGCACGACGCGGATGACCGCATCTCTCGTGCCCGTCGCCGTGCCTGTGCCCGTGCCCGTGCCCGTGCCCGTGCCCGTGGCCGTGCCCGCGACCGTGCCTGTGGCTGTGGCCGCGACCGTGCCCGTGCCCGTGCCTGTGGCTGGGGCCGTGCCCGTGCCCGTGGCTGTGGCCGCCGTCGGAGCTGGCGCGCCTGCCGCGATCGCGATCCGGTCGCCGCGTCGCAGCGGACGCCCGCCGAGGCCGCCGAGCTGCGCGCGGACGTGCGTGCCGCGACCGCCGAGGACGATCGGGACGTCGAGGCCGCCGGCGATCGCGACGTAGCCGGCCCGCGTCGTCGCGCTCCACGGCAGCTCGAGCGACTCGCCCGCGCGCAGCGAGTACACCGCGCCGTCCTCGGTCGCGATCGTCGTCGCGGCCGTCGCGCCGAGGCGGAGCGCGCCGTAGCGCTCGAGCCCCGCCGCGCCCGGCGGGTTGCCGACCGCCGCGTTCGCCACGGCGAGCGCCGACGGCACGAGCGCGCCGGCGGCCGGCATGCCCTGGTGCATGCGTCCGCGCCGGCCGCCGTCCTCGACGAACGCCAGCCCGCGGACGTCCTCGATCACGATCGCCGCCGCATCGGTCGGGGTCGCGGTCGCGGTCGCCGTCGCCGTCGCCGTCCCGGAGGCCGTCGCCGTCGCCTGACCGCCGCCGGTCGTCGCCGGCCGTCCTGCCTCGGCGAGCACCAGCCGCACCCGGTCGCCGGCCACCAGCAGCGGCTCGCCGTCGCGCCACATCGGTTCGAGCACGCGGCCGACGAGCTGCCAGCCGCCCGCGGTCGCGCTCGGATACACCGCCGCGAAGCCGCCCGCGATCGCGAGCGCCCCTGCCGCCACCCGCGGCCGCGGCGTCGCGCGCCGCGCCACGTGCAGCCGCGGATCGAGCCCGCGCAGGTACGCGAAGCCGGGCGCGAAGCCGAGGAACGACACCGTCAGCTCCGCGTCGAGCAGCAACCGCTCGACCACGCCGCGCGGCAGCGCCGCCGCCGCCGCGACGTCGTCGAGGTCCGGCCCGTCGAGCACCACCGCCAGCACGTGTGCGCGCCCGCCGGTCGCCGCGCCCGCGCCGCCCCACAAGGCCGCCTGCACCGCCGGATCGCGATCCGCCGCGGCCGCCACCGCGCGGGGATCGACGCCCGCCTTCGGCGTGAACGCGACGTGGCTCTCCGTGTGCCACGCGTCGTCGACCTGGCCCGACGCCCGCAGCGCCGCCGCGAGCGCGCGGCCCTCGTCGCCGGACACGACCGCGATCCGCACCGCCCGGTCGCCGAGCGGCTCCAGCGATTCGAGCGACGCGCTCACCGCCTCACGCTGTCACGCCCGCGCGCGGCCGCGCAACGTGCGCGCGGTCGATCGCGCCCACGCCCGCGCGCAGCAGAGGGGTTGGCCAGAATGTCAACCCTCTCGTCGATCGATCGGCGTCGGGGGTGACCCCGAGCCCGATCTCCACACAGAACAACCCCGGCCCGAGCTGCGCTCGGGGCCTCACGCCGCCAGCGCGCGCCGCACCGCCCGCACGATCGCGAGCGGGTTCGTCCCGTCCCCGTGGACGCACAGGGTGTCGACCGTCCCGCTCGCCGCCAGCCGCCGCGCCTGCACCGCCGCCGCGCCCGGGTCCTCGATCATCGCGCCCGCCTCGCCGCGGGGCACCAGCGAGCCGTCGGGCCGCAGCCCGCGGTCGGCGAAGCCCTCGCGCTGCACGACCAGCCCGCGGCCGCGCGCGAGGTCGGCGAGCGCGCCCGGGATCGTGACGAGCTCGACCGGCCCGAGGGTGTCGACGATCGCGTCGAGCACCGCCGCCGCCAGCCCGCGGTCGCGCGCGACGTCGTGGTAGAGCGCGCCGTGCGGCTTCGCGCTCACGACCCGCACGCCGAGCGAGCGCGCCACCGCGAGCAGCGCGCCGCACTGCGCCGCCACCGCCGCCGCGACCTCGGCGGCCGGCAGCGCGAGCGACACCCGCCCGAACCGCGCGCGATCCGGATACGACGGGTGCGCACCGACCTCGACGCCGTGCGCCTGCGCGACCCGCACCGTGCGCCGCATCGACGCCTCGTCGCCGGCGTGACCGCCGCACGCGATGTGGATCCGATCGGCCGCCGCCAGCAGCGCCTCCGGTTCATGGGGGAGCTCGCCGGCATCGAGGTCGATCGTCACCAGAGACATGGGGGCGCTTCCGCTGCTGGATCCCGGTGGCCTTGCAGGCATCGTAGCACCGGCTGCAGGGACCGGATCGACCGCGCGCGCCGGTCGGCGAGGGGCCGGGCCGCGATCGGCGCGCCTCACGCGATCACGACCTCGCCGACCTGCGCGCGGTCGTACCGGTACGGCACCTCCGCCGGGTCCTCGACATCCCAGACGACGAGGTCGGCGCGGGCGCCCGCCGCCAGCACGCCGCGATCGGCGAGCCCGAGCGCCGCCGCCGCATGACGGGTGACGCCGAGCCACGCCTCCTCGACGGTCATGCCCAGGTGCGTGGTCGCCAGCCAGAGCTGGAGCGGCAGCGAGCTGGCCAGGCTCGAGCCGGGGTTCAGGTCGGTGGCGACCGCCATCCGCACGCCGGCCGCGCGCAGGGCCGCGACCGGCGGCGGCGGCAGCCGGAGCTGCACGCACGCGCCGGGCAGCAGGACGGCGACGGTGCCGGCCGCCGCCAGCGCGGCGATGCCGGCCGCCGACACCTGCTCGAGGTGGTCGACCGATCGCCCGCCGAGCGACGCGACCAGCTCGGCCGCGCCCTGGTCGGTGAACTGGCCGGCGTGCGCGCGGACGTCGAGGCCGCACGCCCGCGCGGCGCCGAGCAGGCGCGCGCTCTCGTCGCGGGTGAAGGCGCCGTCGTCGCAGTAGACGTCGACCGACGTCGCCAGCCGCTCGGCGGCCACCGCGGGCACCAGCCGCGCCGCCAGCTCGTCGACGTACGCCGCTCGATCGCCGCGCCGCTCGGCGGGGACGACGTGGCAGAGGAGCGTCGGCACCACCTGCACCGGCGACGCGCGCGCCGCCCGCGCGACCAGCCGCAGGAGGCGCAGCTCGCCGTCGACGGTCAGGTCGTAGCCGCTCTTCACCTCCATCGTCGTCGTGCCGGTCGCGCGCGCGCCCGCGAGCCGCGCCACCGTCAGCCGCACCAGCTCGTCGTCGCTCGCCGCGCGCGTCGGGCCGGTGGTCGCCACGATGCCGCCGCCGGCCGCCGCGATCTCCAGGTAGCTCGCGCCGCGCGCGCGCAGGCCGAACTCGCGCGCGCGGTCGCCGGCGAAGATCGCGTGCGTGTGGCAGTCGACCAGGCCCGGCGTGAGCAGCCGGCCCTCGACATCGTGGCGCGCGCCGACGCGCAGCCCGGCCGCCCGCGCGGCGCCGTCGAGGTCCG
>DASZXE010000974.1:0-8223 GCA_035546475.1 Kofleriaceae bacterium | reverse complement strand
GAATGGTAGAGCGCGAGCAGCGGGCGGTCGGCGAGCAGCGCGGGGTAGAGGCGGCTCGCGGTGTAGTGCGGCTCGGTCGAGCCGAGCGCGACCAGCGCCGTGGCGCGCGCCTGCAGCGAGAGCCCGTCGAGGAACGGCACCCGCGGCGGGTGCTCGCGGACGACGTCGGCCACGCCGAGCGCGCGCGCCTCGGGCAGGGCGCGGGCCGGCGCGTCGCGGTCGAAGCGGTTCGAGCTGCCGACGAAGCGCAGGCGCAGGCGCGTGTAGAGGTCCGGCCGCGTCGCGCGCAGCGCCGCCGTCGCCGACAGCCGCCCCGCGCCGCGCTTGCCCGGCGAGCCGGCGACCACCAGCACGTGGCCACGGCGGCCCTTGTGCTCGCCCGCCGCCGCCGCCGGCAGCCAGCCGCGCGCGTCGCTCTCGTCGACGAGCGCCGCCCGCGTGCCGCCCGCCGCCACCAGCCCGGCGGGGATGCCGATCTCGGCGACCTCGACCGCGCCCGCCCACGCGAAGCCGGGCGCCGAGGCGACCCCGATCTTCAGGAGCCCGAGCGTCACCGTCCGCTGCGCGTGCACCGCGATCGGCAGCGGCTGGCCGGTGTCCGCCGACAGCCCCGACGGCAGGTCGACCGCGATCTTCACGCCCGGCGCCGCGTCGATCCGCTCGATCACCGCCGCCAGGTGGCCCTCGACGAGCCGGTCGAGGCCGGTGCCGAGCACCGCGTCGACCACGACCCGCGCGCGGTCGAGCGCCGCCGCCAGCTCCAGCCGATCGTCGGCGGTGACCACCTCGGTCAGCACGCCGCCCGACCGCTCGTACGCCGCCAGGTGGAGCGCGGCGTCGCCCTTCACGGAGCCGCGCGGCGCGACCAGGTAGACGGTCGCGTCGACGCCGGCCGCCCGCAGCACCCGCGCGCAGACATGGCCGTCGCCGCCGTTGTTGCCCGCGCCCGCCACCACGACGACCGGCCCGCTCGCGCCGTCGAGCGCCGCGCGCACCGCCGCCGCGACCGCGCGTCCCGCCGTCTCCATCAGCACCGCGCCCGGCAGCCCGATCTGCTCGATCGTCGCCGCGTCGAGCGCGCGCATCTCCGCCGCGGTCGCGACCGGCTGCATCAGGCGATCCCGCCGGGCGGCGGGCTGCCCGCGCCCGCGGCGCACGCCTTCACCAGCGCCTGCGCGATCGCCTCGGCGCGGAGCTTGATCGCCGCCTCGTCGGGCCCCTCGATCATGACGCGGGCCTTCGACTCGGTGCCGCTGTAGCGGACCAGCACGCGACCATCCTCGCCCAGCTCGCGCTCGGTGGCGCGGATGAGCGCCTGCACGCCGTCGAGCGACTCGAGCGGCTTCTTCTCCGCCACCTTGACGTTGACCAGCACCTGCGGGCTGCGCTCCATCACCTTCGCGAGGTCCGACAGCGGCCGGCCCTCGCGCACCATCACGCCCAGCACCTTGAGCGCCGCGATGATGCCGTCGCCGGTCGTCGCGTGGTCGCGGAAGACCAGGTGGCCCGACTGCTCGCCGCCGAGGTTGTAGCCGCCGCGCCGCATCTCCTCGACGACGTAGCGGTCGCCGACCTGGGTGCGCACCACCTTGCCGCCCGCCCGCCGCAGCGCCCGCTCGAGGCCGAGGTTCGACATCACCGTCGCGACCAGGGTGCCGTGGGCGAGCTGCCCGGTGATGAGCATGCGGGTCGCGCACAGGGCCATCACCGCGTCGCCGTCGACGACGTGGCCCTTCTCGTCGCACAGCACCAGCCGGTCGGCGTCGCCGTCGAGCGCGATGCCGACCTGCGCGCCGTGCTCGCGGACCGCGGCGCACATCGCCTCCGGATACAGGGCGCCAGCGCGGTCGTTGATGTTCTTGCCGTCGGGCTCGCAGTGGATCGGGATGACGCGGGCGCCCAGCTCCTCGAACACCGCCGGCCCGACCTGGTAGCCGGCGCCGTGGGCGCCGTCGACGACGACGGTGAGGCCGTCGAGGGTCAGCTCCGCCGGGAAGGTCGCCTTCGCGTAGACGACGTAGCGCCCGCGGGCGTCCTCGATGCGGTGGTTGTAGCCGACGTCGGCCGAGCCCGCGCGCCGCGTCGGCAGGTCGGGCGACTCCATGAGCGCCTCGATCTCGGCCTCGACCTCGTCGGGCAGCTTGAAGCCGTCGCGGGCGAACAGCTTGATGCCGTTGTCCTCGTACGGGTTGTGCGAGGCGCTGATGACCACGCCGGCGTCGCAGCGCATCGACGAGGCGATGAACGCCAGGGCCGGGGTCGGCAGCGGGCCGGTCAGCCAGACGTCGGCGCCCATCGCGAGGATGCCGGCGGCGAGCGCGCTCTCGAACATGTAGCCGGACAGCCGGGTGTCCTTGCCGATGACGATGCGGGTGTGGCGGCCCGGCTGCTCGAGCCGGGCGGCGACCGCCATGCCGAGCCGCATGACCGTCTCGCTGGTCATCGGCTCGAGGTTCGCGACCCCACGCATTCCGTCGGTGCCGAACAGGCGTCGAACCGTCATGGATCGTCGTTAGCACGCCCCGCGCAGGGCGGCGAACGTGGGTCGGGGCGGATCGGCGCCGGCGCCTACTTGCGGCGGAGGCGGACCTCGGCGGGGCGCAAGGCGACGCCGACGCCGGGCGGCAGGTCGCCCGCCACCAGCCGGACCGAGCCGCCGCGCGCGCCGACCTCGGGCGTGATCGCCGCCTTGACCTTGACGCCGTCGGCGATCGCCCGCTCGACCGCGAGCACGCCGCCGGTGAGCTCGACCGTCACCTCCGACGGGTCGGCCTTCCACCGGCTCGCGTCGGCCTCGCCGACCAGCGTCACCGGCACCGCCGCCACCGTGGTCGTCACGAGCTGCTCGCTGACCGGCACGCTGACGGTCACCGGCCCCTTCCAGTCGACGTCGACGCCGTCGGGCGGCAGGAGCGCGACCTCGGTCAGGTAGCTCTGGCGCCGGCCGTCGAGCGAGATCTCCTGCGTGCGCACGCTGCCGAGCGCCGCGATGACGCCCTCGGCGCCGCGCACCGTGACCCGCGGCGGGTCCGACTTCGGGCCGTCGGCGCCGACCGAGAAGCCGTGGACCGGGTGCCCGACCAGGGCCGGCGCGACGTCGACCACCTTCTCGACCCGGTTCTCGAACGCGACGCGGACCGCGCGCGGCGTGATCGACGTCAGCGTCAGCCCCGCCGGCAGCCGCACCGACTCGGGCGGGATGACGACCTCGCCGGCGACCACCTTCGACAGGTCGAGCGTGATGCGATCGATCTCGCGCTCGTCGAACCGCTTGATCTTGCGCCACGGGCCCTTGATGGTCACCCGCACCTCGTCGATCCGGCCGGAGACCAGCACCTTGCCCTCGGGGAGCACGTAGGAGACGCCGATGCGCGCCCCGATCTCGCGGTCCTCGTCGGAGCCGACCAGCAGGAAGACGGTGAGGGTCAGGACGACCGCGAGCGCCTTGATCGGCAGGTGATCGAGGAACGCGCCGCGGATCCACGACGGCACCCGGCCCGGCGGCGGCGCGGCCGGCGTCCCCGACAGCCGCCGCAGGCCGGTGTCCTCGCGGCCCGCGGTGCGCGCGGTCACGGGGCCTCGCCCGGCCGCTCGCTCAGGCTGGCGACCGCGCCGCCGAGCGCGACCGCCGCCTCCATCTCCTGCGCGTCCCCGCCGAGCAGGCTGCGCAGCGCGCGCCGCAGGGTCGCGGGATCGAGCCCCTGGCTCACCTGGCCGCGGAAGCAGAGCGACACCTCGCCGCGCTCCTCCGACACCACCAGGGCGACCGCGTCGGTGTCCTCGGTGATGCCGATCGCGGCGCGGTGGCGGGTGCCGAGCTCCGGCCCGAGGTCGACCGCGCGCGACAGGGGCAGGAGCGCGCGGGCCAGCTCGATGCGGCGATCCTTGCCGATGACGACCGCGCCGTCGTGCAGCTCGTTGTCGGCGCTCGGCACGAACAGGCTGACCAGGAGCTGGCGCGACAGCCGCGCGTCGAGCCGGGTCGCGTCCTCGACGAAGCTGCCGACGTCGGCGTCACGCTCGATCACGATGATGGCGCCCATCTTGGCGCGGGCGAGCTGGCCGAGCGCGGCCACCACCTCGTCGACGATCGGGCTGGCGTCGGGGCCGCGGAAGAACGGCAGCACGCCCTGCCCGACCCGGCCGAGCGCGCGCCGGATGTCCTGCTGGAACACGACGATGACGATGATGACGAAGTAGTTGATGACGTTGTCGAGCAGCCACGAGACGGTGGTCAGCTCGAGGCGCTCGGCGGCGAAGAAGGCCGCGACGACCAGCACGATGCCGACCACCATCTGCGCGGCGCGGGTGCCGCGGATCATCAGCAGCAGCCGGTAGATGAGGTAGTAGACCAGCACCAGATCGATCGCCGTGACGACCGGCGATCGAGAGCGGAGGTGTTCGAGGAGCTGGCCGATGGGTCCGGACATGGCGCGGCCGGGGCGCGCGGCGGCGCGTCCCTTCCTTGCCTGTACACTGCCGGAGCGGCCGGGGCAATGCGCGTCTCGCCGCGGGCGACCGTTTGTTACCCCGGCGGCCCGGCGGGCGGTGACGCGGCGGTGACGGCGCGGAAGGCGACCAGCGCCGCGCGCAGCCGCGTGACCTCGTGCACGCGCACGATGTGGGCGCCGGCGGACACCGCGGCCAGGCAGGCGCCGACGGTCGCCGCGTCGAGGAGCGCCCGGACGGCATCGGCGTCGGCGTCGGCGGACGCGGCCGCGCCGAGGAGCCGGGCGAGGAACCGCTTGCGCGACGGCCCGACGAGGACGGGGCGGCCGAGCGCCGCCGCCAGGTCGCCGGCGTGGGCGCACAGGGCCAGGTTGGCCGGGTCGCCGCCCTTGCCGAAGCCGAGGCCCGGGTCGACGATCGTCCGACCACGCAGCGCCTCCGGCATCGACGCCAGCCGGGCGGCGAGCTCGTCGGCGACCTCGCGCCAGCCGATCGGCGCGGCCGGCCCACCTCCGGCGGCGTGGCCCTCGGCGGCGAAGACCTCGGCGAGGCTGGTTCCTCGCAGGTGTCCGCACACGTAGCCGACGCCGGCCTGGTCGGCGACCTCGACGATCGCCGGGTCGAACGCGCCCCCGGAGATGTCGTTCACCAGGTCGGCGCCGGCCGCGATCGCCGCCCGCGCGACCTCGGCCTTCGTCGTGTCGATCGACAGCAGCGCGTCGGTGCGCGCCGCCAGCCCCTCGAGCACGGGCAGCACCCGGGCCAGCTCGACCTCGGCCGGCACCGGTCGGGCCCTCGGGTTGGTCGCCTCGCCGCCGACGTCGAGGATGTGGGCGCCCGCCGCCCGCAGCGCGACCCCGTGGGCGATCGCCGCCTCCGCCGACGCCAGCCGGCCGCCGTCGGAGAACGAGTCGGGCGTGACGTTGACCACACCCATGATCAGCGGCTCGGCCCAGTCGAGGACCGTCACGCCGCACGGGTTGCCGCGCGGCCGGATCCCCATCGGCGGCGGCACGAACGCCACGCTAGCCGCCCAGCTCGATGCCGACCGCCCGGGCGGCGGACACCAGCTCGCCCTTCGGGTCGACGAGCTTCAGCTTCTTCACCGCCGTCGCGATCGGCTTGGCGACGAGCTGGTTGTGATCGAGCGCGGCCACCTGGCCGAACTGCTCGGCGGCGATCAGGTCGACCGCCTTGACCCCGAAGCGGGTGGCGAGCTCGCGGTCGAACGCGCACGGCGGGCCGCCCCGCTGCACGTGGCCGAGCACGGTCGTGCGCACCTCGTAGTCGGTGCGGGCGACGATGCCGTCGGCCAGCCGGGCGGCGGCGCCGCCGAGCCGGTCCTGGCGCGTCGCGTCGCCGGCCACCTCGACCGCGTACGTGCCGCCGCGCGGGCGCGCGCCCTCCGCGCAGACGACGATCGAGTACGACACCCCGCGGCCGTGCCGCTTGTGGAAGGCGGCGACCACGCGGTCGAGGTCGTACTCGATCTCCGGGATGAGGCAGACGTGGGCGCCGCCGGCGACCGCGGCGGTGAGCGCGATCCAGCCGGCGTAGCGGCCCATGACCTCGACGATCATGATCCGCTCGTGGCTCTCGGCGGTCGTCTGCAGCCGCTCGAGCGCCTCGACGACCGTCTCGACCGCGGTGCGGAAGCCGATCGTGGTGTCGGTCGCCTCGAGGTCGTTGTCGATCGTCTTCGGCACGCCGACGATGCGCGTCATCCCCTTCTCGATGAAGCGCTGGCCGAACGACATCGTGCCGTCGCCGCCGACGATGACGAGGCCGTGCAGATCGAGGCGGTCGAGGTTGGCCAGGCAGCGGGCGCTCACGTCGAGCACCTCGCGGCGGCCGTCGGGCAGCTTGAGCGGGTACGCGAACGGGTTCGCCCGGTTCGACGAGCCGAGGATGGTGCCGCCGCGCGACAGCAGGTTGCCGACCTTGCCGGGATCGAGCTCGATGTAGCGGTCCTCGTACAGGCCCTCGAAGCCGTTGTGGATGCCGAGGACCTCCCAGCCGAAGGTGTTGCGGGCGTGCAGGACCACCGCGCGGATCACCCCGTTCAGCCCCGGGCAATCGCCGCCGCCCGTCAGGATGCCGATGCGCTTCGTCATGGCGCGCGAAGTATTTCACCCGGCGACCGGCGCGTCTTTACAGGCGCGCGAGGATCTGGACAATGCCCGCGATGCCGCCAGCGTCCGGGCTCATGGTCGTCCCCTCGTCCATCCACGGCTACGGCGTGCGGGCCACCCGCCGCTTCGAGGCCGGCGAGCCGCTGATCGAGGGCGAGGGGGTCACCTACGACGAGGACCAGGAGTTCGACGACACCTACGCGCTGGTGCTGCCCGCGCACGACGGCCACGGCGGCGAGGACCACGACGCGCCGCCGATCTACTTCGACCTCGTCGATCAGACGCGGTGGATCAACCACTCGTGCGCGCCGAACACGGCGGTCGAGTCGGCGTGGGACGCGACGACCGGCCGGGTGCGCGCGTGGTGGGTGGCGCTGCGGGCGATCGAGCCCGGCGAGGAGCTGCTGTACGACTACGCGTTCGTCGGCGCCCTCGCCGAGCCGTGCAACTGCGGCGCGCCGACCTGCCGCGGCCTCATCGTCGACCTCGATCCCGACGAGCTGGCGGCGGTGCCCGCCCACCTGCGCCACCACCTGCGCCTGCCGATGGCGGCCCGCGCCGAGGCGGGCTCGGCGGTCGCCGGCCGGTCCTGACGCGAGCCGCGCGCGGACCGGGCGGGCTCTGCTAGGCTCCGGGGGTGGGCGGCTGCACCAACTGCCGCGGCAAGTCGGGCTGCGACGACCGCAAGGGCGCGATGATGGCGTCCGTCGACGACACGCTCGCGCGCCTGTACCCGGCGCGCATGTGGGGACCGCCGGCCGGGCGCCTCGGCCACGCCGCCGCCGACGAGGGGGCCGCGCTCGCCGACGAGCTGGCGACGGTGCTCGACGCGGCGACCCTGCTCGTCCCCGGTGACGCCGTCGCGCATTGCGACTTCCTCTACGTCCTCTGCGTGGGCCGGCCGCCGTGCGCGATCGCGGTGCGCGACGCCGGCGTGCCGGTGCCGGCCGACTGGCGCGGCGGCGAGGTGCACGAGGCCTACCTGCGCGTCGCGCTGTCCCGCCTGTGCCCGCTGGCGGCGGTGCAGGAGGTCACGGTCGACGCGTTCGACGATCGCGGCGGCGTCGTCGTGCGCGAGGCGGCGCGCGCCGGCGTCTACTCGGCGCCGCTGCTCCGCCGCCTGCAGCGGCTGGTCGCCACCCTGCCCGCCTACGGGGTCGTCCACGTCGACACCGGCGAGATCGCCGGTCCGCCGCCGGGCTACGCGGCGGGCGCGTGGTCGGAGCTGTACGCCGGCGTGCCCGCGATCGCGAACTACCTCTTCCAGCCGCAGCCGCTGACGATGAGCTCGACGGCGTGGGTGCCGCGCGAGCCGCCGACGTGACCGGGCCGGGCGGCGACGGTGACCTGCACGCGGACGTGACGGCCGTCCTCGCCGAGCTGCGCGTCGAGACGTCGGCGCGGCGGGCGTCGGTGGTGCCGCGCGACGGCGCCGATCCGGTGGTGACCGGCGTCGGCGGGCTACGGACGCTGCCGCTCGGCGGCGGCGCGCGCCTCGAGCTCGAGCTGGGGCCGATGGGGCGCAGCGACGAGGAGGTCGACCTCGCGCTCGAGCGGGCGGCGCGGGCGCTGCGCGAGCTGGCGCGCGGCGCGGGCGTGGCGCTGCCGGCCGCCGACGCGATGCTCGGCGCCGCCGACCGGC
>DASZXE010000973.1:0-2847 GCA_035546475.1 Kofleriaceae bacterium | reverse complement strand
CGGCGGTGGCGCTGGTGGTCAATGTCGTCTGGATCGGGCGGCACCTCGACTGGCTGCGTCCGCTCGAGGCCGGCCGGCCGGCGCCGTCGTTCGACCTGCCGGTGCTGGTGGCGGGCACCGCCGGCGCGGGCCCGGCGCCGGGCGCGGCACGGGTGCGCGACGTCGACCTGCGCGGCAAGGTGGTCGTCCTCGACTTCTGGGCGACGTGGTGCAAGCCGTGCCTGATCGCCTTGCCTCGCCTCGACGCGGCGGCGCGGGTGTGGGGCGACCAGGTCGCCGCGATCGCGGTCAACCTCGACGATCGCGACAAGGCGATCGACGTCTACAAGGACGCGCGCTGGCAGCTCACGCTGGCCGCCGACGACGGCGACGCGTCGACGCGCTACCAGGTCGAGATGCTGCCGCACGTGGTCGTCATCGACGCGCGCGGGATCGTCCGCTTCGTCGGCCAGGGCGCGGGCGGCGCGCGCAACGCCGAGGCCGCGGTCGAGCGCCTGCTGGCGGGTGAATGAGCGCTTATCGAAGCGTCGCGCGAGGAGAGCTCGCGGCGAGCGGGAGACCGGGGCGGCATGGTAGGTAAGGGCATGGCGGCAGCGGCGACCGCGTGCGCGACGTGCCGGCGGGCGATCCCGCCGGGTGCGCGCGCGCTCCGCTGCTCCGTCGCGTCGTGCAACAGCGGCCGGCAGAAGCTGCGCTTCTGCAGCGAGCGCTGCTGGTCCGCGCACGTGCCGACCGCGCGCCACCGCAAGGCGAGCTTCGTGGTCGAAGGCGACGGCGAGCCAGGTTCGGCCGCGTAGCCGGGTTTTCGGGAGGTCGGGCCAGCACCGGCGGGGCGGATCGGGCTTTGCCCGGCCTCGACGGCACGTGTACGATGGCTGTCGTGCGCCTCGGCTCGTGTATCGCGCTGGAGGTCGCGACCGGGGTCCTCACGTTGTCGGCAGCGGCGTGGGGCGTCGCGTTCGCGACGGGCGCAGTCCGTGGAGATCACGAGCATGTCCGCCACCAGGCGTCGCTCGTCGCGCCGCCGGCCCGCGTGGGCGTGGCTCCCGACGTGGGCCCGGCGCCCGCGACGGTGCCCGGGCGGCTGCCGCCGGCGGCGACCGGCAGCGGCGCCGGCTCGCAGGCGCTGTCGGCCAGCGAGACCGAGCCCGGCCGCGAGCTCGAGCCGGCGGATCACGACGCCGGCGTCGACGCCGCGCCGCAGGTCGCGGCGGCCGGGGTCCCCGCGGCCGCCGGGCCGCTCGAGCCGGTCTGGGTCTTCCTCGATCAGCCCGACGAGCCGTTGCTCGCGCCGCTGCGCACCGGCGAGCTCGCGCGCGTGAAGTTCAACGGCGGCGGCAGCTCGCTGTCGATGCGCCTCGAGTTCGCTGACGGCAGCAAGGCCGCGTTCAAGCCGGATCAGACGCACCGCCACTCGAACCCGCGCAAGGAGATCGCGGCGTACCGGATCGACCGGCTGCTCGCGATCGGCCGGGTGTCGCCGGCGATCGGCCGGGCGTTCCCGCTGCGCGAGATCGAGGCGAAGCTCGCCGGCTCGGCGCGCGACGACGAGCACCGGCTCTCCGAGGAGGCCATCCCGCACGGCGGCGAGCTGCGCGGCGAGATGTCGTGGTGGATCCCGGTGCTCGGCGTCGGCCACGTCGAGGGCAAGTACAAGATCGACAGCGCCGCCGGCGTCGACCGCTGGAAGAAGTGGCTGCACCAGGACAACGACATCCCGCCCGACGAGGTGGAGATGTGCGCGCAGCTCTCGAACATCACGCTGTTCGACTTCCTCATCGACAACCTCGATCGCTGGAGCGGCGGCAACGCGAACACGACCGAGGACGGCAAGACGATCTACTACATGGACAACACGATGGCCTTCTCGCTCGACGCCGAGGGCGGCAAGAAGAGCCAGGCGGCGCTCGCGCGCGTCGAGAAGTTCTCGCGGTCGCTGGTGAGCCGCATCCGTGCGCTCGACGAGGCGTCGCTGCGCAAGGTGCTGTCGGTCGACACCGGGCCGTACGAGGAGATCCTCACCGGGCCGGAGATCGCCGCGGTGCTCCAGCGCCGCGACACGCTGCTGAAGTACATCGATGAACTGATCGCCCGCCACGGCGAGGCGAAGGTGCTGGCCTTCCCGTGACCACCGCCTGCCCGATGTGCGGCCGGATGCTCGATCCGGCGCGCGCGAAGGAGACGCGCACCGTCGACGGCAAGGTCGTCGCGCTGTGCAGCGCGACGTGCGCGCGCGCGTTCGATCGCGGCGTGGCGCCGGTGTTGACCGTCGGCAGCGGGCCGCCGTCGACGGCGGTGCCGGCCGGGCGGACGGGGCGGCGGCGGATGCCGTCGTCGACCTGGCGCAACGCGCTGGCGAAGGCGCCGCCGGGCGCGGAGCTGGAGACGCCGGCCGACGACGCGGACGCGATGTTCGTGCCGGCGGTGAACGCGTTCGCCGACGACGACGCGCCGCCGCCGGTGTCGGCGCGGGCGTCGCAGCCGGCGATGGCGGCGCTGGGGGCGGGCGCGGGGGTCGTCGAGGCGCGGCGGCCGGCGGTGCTCGTCGAGGACGCCGGCGCGGCGCGGCCGGTGAGCGGGCGGGTGCCGGTGGTGGCGGAGGCGTCGCCGGGGAGGTCGGGGGCGATCAAGCTGCCGGGCGTGACGGTGGAGGCGTCGCCGGGGAGGTCGGGGCCGATCAAGCTGCCGGGCGTGGCGCCGGCGACCGAGACGGCGAAGCCGTCGGCGCGGGCGACGACCAGGCCGCCGACGGGGAAGCAGGCGCCGGTCGTGTTCGCGCCGTCGAGCCAGGGAGCCGCGGCGGCGGGGGTCGCGGCGAAGGCGCCGGCTGGCGGTGGCGCGTCGGAG
>DASZXE010000972.1:0-10488 GCA_035546475.1 Kofleriaceae bacterium | reverse complement strand
TCGCTCGAGCTCGCCTACGACGTCCAGGGCCAGGGCGAGCCGCTCCTGCTGGTGATGGGCATCGGCGCGCAGCGCATCTTCTGGGATCTGCGGCTGTGCGCGCAGCTCGTCGCCGCCGGCTTCCAGGTCATCCGCTTCGATCACCGCGACCTCGGCGAGTCGACCCGCCTCGATCATCTGCCCGCGCCGCGGCCGCTGCCGATGCTCGCGCGGTTCGCGGTCGGCCTGCCGGTGCCCGCGCCGTACGACCTGTCCGACATGGCGGCCGACGCGGTCGGCCTCCTCGATCACCTCGGCATCGGCCGCGCGCACGTCGTCGGCGTGTCGATGGGCGGCATGGTCGCGCAGCACCTCGCCATCGAGCACCCCGGCCGGATCGCGTCGCTCGCGTCGGTGATGTCGACGACCGGCGCCCGCACGCTCGGGCTGCGGGCGCGGCCGTCGGCGCTGCGCGCGCTGCTGTCGCCGCCGCCGCGCTCGGCCGACGAGGCCGGCGACCACCTCGCGCAGCTCTTCGCGCGGATCGGCGGCGAGCAACTGCCCTCCGACGGCGACGCGCTGCGCGCGATCGGCCGCGCCGCGTTCGAGCGCGGCTTCTCGCCGCGCGGCTTCGCCCGCCACTTCGCGGCGATCCTCGCGTCCGGCGACCGGACGAAGCGCCTCGCCGGCGTGCGGGCGCCGACGCTCGTCTTCCACGGCGCGCGCGATCCGCTGATCCACGTCGCCGCCGGCCGGGCGACCGCGCGCGCGATCGCGGGCGCCCGCCTGGTCGTCGAGCCGGAGATGGGCCACCACCTGCCGCCGGCGATCTGGCCTCGGCTGGTCGCCGCGATCGCCGCGAACGCGGCCCGCGCCGGCTGATCCCCGGCCCGCGGACGCCTTCGCACGCGCGGCGGAACCAGGCCGCGCACGGCGCGCGCCGGCCGCGCGTGCCGCCGAGAGCAGGCGAGCCTCGCGCCGTCTATGCCGGCGGCTCGTCGCCGGTGGGCGCCACCGCGGCGGCCGCGGCCGGCGGTTCGACCGCCGGCAGCAGCACGTCGAACGTCGTGCCGCGTCCCGGCTCGCTGTCGACGGTGAGCTGCCCGCCGCTCTGCTGCACGATGCCGAGCGCGGCGGCGAGCCCGAGGCCGCTGCCGTCGCCGGGCGTCGTCCGCGTGAAGAACGGCTCGAACATCCGCGCGCGCGTCGCGCCGTCGAGGCCGGCGCCGCTGTCGGTGATGCGCAGGCGCACGTAGCGGCCCGGCGCGCAGCCGGCGCGGCCGGCGTCGGCGCCGGCGAGCTCGACGTTGGCGGTCTCGAGCGTGAGCCGCCCGCCGCCGGGCATCGCGGCGCGCGCCTGCACGGCGAGGTCGACCACGACCTGCTCGAGCTGGTCGCGGTCGACGCGCACCGCCGCCAGCGCCGGCCCCCGCGCGCGCGTCACGTCGATCTGCTCGCCGACGACGCGGCGCAGGACCTTGTCGAGCCCGGCCAGCACCTCGTCGAGATCGACGACGCGCGGCGCCAGGAGCTGCTGCCGGCTGAAGGCCAGGAGCTGCCGCGTCAGCGCGGCGGCGCGCTCCGCCGCGTGACGGACATCGTCGAGCGCCTCGCGCGCCGCCTCGGACCGCACACCCTCGGAGGCGACCACCGACAGGTTGCCGAGGATCACCGTGAGCAGGTCGTTGAAGTCGCGCGCGACGCCCCCGGCGATCTGCTCCATCAGCCGTCGGCCGGGGTCGGGGTCGCGCCCCGGCTCGTCGGCCGACGGCGACGGCGACGGAGGCAGCGACGGCGACGGCGACGACGACGACGCCGCCGGCATCGCCGGTCGGTCCTCGGGCCGGTCGCGGTCGGGACCGCTCACGCGAGCACCCCTGGCAGCCATCGCGCAAGCCGTGCGCGCGCGGCCGGTGGAGGCGCAGGCAGTGCGTGGCGGGAGGCTGCGTTCGCGGTCGGGCCCATGCCAGCAGGCCTCACTGCACGCGCAGGGCCACCCGGTGACGTTGCGCGCGACGCGGCGACCCGCGGCCACCGCCCGTGACGCGCGGCGGCGGCCCGCCGTTTCTCCTCCGAGCCTTTCCGAGACGCGTTACCATCGCCCTCGCCATGACGCGGTGCCGCGGGTTCCTCGTCGCGCTCGGGCTCGCGGCCATGGTCGCCGGCGCGCGGCCGGCGGCCGCCGAGCGGCCTCCGGCCCTCGACGCGGCGATCGCGGTGGCCGCCGCCGACGGCCGGCCGCTGGTGGTCGAGCTCGGGGCCACCTGGTGTCACCCCTGCCAGGTCCTGCAGTCGATCGAGGCCGACCCGCGCGTGCAGGCCGCGCTCGCGACGGTGCTGCGCGTCCACTACGACGTCGACAGCGCCGACGGCGCCGCGATCGCCGAGTACCTCGACATCCACGGCGTCCCCGCCATCCTCGTCCTCGACGGCGGCCAGATCGTCCAGCAATACCGCGGCCTCGACGACGCGTCGCACGAGGGGCTGGTCGCCTGGTACCTCGGTATCCTCGCCGACGCGGTCGCCCACGACAGCGCGCTCGACCGCCTCGAGCGTGACGCGGCCGCGCATCCGGCGGACCTCGCGCTCGGCGAGCGGCTCGGCGAGCAGTACGAGCAGCTCGGCCGGATCGACGACGCGATCGGCGCCTATCGCGCCGTCGCCGCCGGCACGCCGGCGACGTCCGAGGAGCGCGCGGTGGTCGCGACCGCGGCGCGCAAGGCGTCCGGGCTCGCGCAGGCGCAGGCCCGGATCGACGACACGATCGACGCCGCGGCCGCCGTCCTCCGCCAGACGCCGGCCGCGCCCGAGGCGAGCCTGCAGCTCGCGGTCCTCGCCACCGCCGACCGGCTGTCGCACGACCAGATCGTCGCGCTGCTCGACCGCCACCTCGCCGCGGTGGCGGCCGATCCGGCGGCGGACCGGTTCGATCCGGACCGCGTCGCGATCCTCGTCGGCGAACCGGAGCGGGCGAGGGCGATGCTCGCGGCGCGCCCCGGCATCGGCAGCACGCTGCTCGCCGCCGAGCTCGACCTCGCCGAGCACGCGAACGTGCGCGCGGTCGCGCGGATGGCCGCGGCCTGCCCCGAGCACGACGCGGCGGATCCGCTCGGCTGCTATCGCCTCGAGCTCGCGCTCGCGAGCGGCGACCTCGCCGGCGTCCGTCGCCTGTCCGAGGCCGCGGGCTTCGCGCTGCGGCAGGCCTCGCAGGGCAGGCCCGCGCCGCTGCGCTATCCGGTGAGCGTCGGCATGGCGCGCACCTACTTCCTCGAGCTGCTGGCGACGGAGCTGCGCCGCGCCGGCCGGCGCTGCGGAGACGACCAGGCACCGGCCACGGTCGCCGTCGATCTCGTGTTCGCGCCGGCCGGGGGCCCTCCGTCCGTGTCGCCCGCCGCGCAGAGCTGGAGCGCGCGCTGCGTCGCCTCGCGCCTCGAGGAGGCGCAGCTCCCGAGGCCGCCGGCCAGGCTGGCGACGATGGTCGACGTGCAGGTGGTCCTCGGTCCGCCCGCGCTCGGTCACCGCGCGCACCCCGACGACGCCGGCGTCGCCACGTCGGTCGGGCGCGTCACGCGCGAGGCGCCGGCCACCGTCGGCACCGGCGCGCTCGTGTTCGGCCGGCCGCGCATCGGCGCCGCCGACTCGATCACGGTCGGTGTCCAGGGCGTGACCGGCGCGCCGCTCCGCGGACGCCTGCGCGTCGTCGCCACCACCGAGCTCGAGGGCGGCGTCGACGGCCTGGTCGGCGCCGCGTTCGCCGCGCGCGCGATGGGCGGCCTCGGCGCGCGCCTCGCGCACGGCCACGCGATCGTGTCGGTGGCCACCGGCCTCGGCGTCAGCGGCACCGGCCGCGACGTCCCCGCCGCGCTCGAGGTCCCCGTCGAGCTGCGGCTCCAGGCCGCGCGCGGCGGCTTCCGGCTGCACGGCTGGCTGCGCGCCGGCTTCGTCCCCGGCGAGCCGGTCCGCCAGCTCGACGCCCCGCTCGGCGTCGACGAGGTCGAGGCCGGCGCCGGCTTCTCGATCCCGCGCCACCTCGGCCGCTTCTTCTTCGGCGTCGCCGTCGAGGACGAGGCGATCGGCGCCAGCGCGTCGATCTGCTTCGGCCTGCCGCTCGGCGCGTTCTGATCGCCGGCCGCTCGCCGGCCGCTCGCCGGCCGCGCCCCGGACTCAGATCGTCGGATCGAAGATCTGATCCATCGTCCGCGCCGGCTGGTCGACCGCGTCGCCGACGATCCTCGACGGCACGCCGGCCACCGTCTTGTGCGGCGGCACCGGCCGCAGCACGACCGAGCCGGCCGCGACCCGCGCGCCCTCGCCGACCTCGATGTTGCCGAGGACGGTCGCCCCCGCGCCGATCATCACGCCGCGGCGGATCTTCGGGTGGCGATCACCGGTCTCCTTGCCGGTGCCGCCCAGCGTCACCCCCTGGAGGATCGACACGTCGTCGTCGACGACCGCGGTCTCGCCGCACACGAAGCCGGTCGCGTGGTCGAGCATGATGCCGCCGCCGAACCGCGCCGCCGGGTGGATGTCGACGCCGAGCACCGTCGACGTCCGGCCCTGCACGTACGCGGCGAAGTCGCGCCGGCCGTGCGTCCACAGCCAGTGCGCGAGCCGGTGGGCCTGGATCGCCGCGAAGCCCTTGTAGTAGAGGAGCGGCTGGATCAACCGCTCCGACGCCGGATCGCGCTCGAGCACCGCGCCGAGGTCGGCGCGGAACCGCGTCGCGATCGCCGGCTGCTCGGCGAGCGCCTGCTCGTACGTGCGGCGTAGGATGTCGGCCGGCACCTCGGCGTGGTCGAGCACCGACGCCACCCGGTGGACGACGACGTCGTCGAGGCCGGTGTGGCTGAGCACGGCGCCGAACACGAACGACGCCAGCGCCGGCTCGGCCGCCGCCAGCTCCTGCGCCTCGCGGCGGATGCGCAGCCAGGTCAGATCGTGCTCCGGCGCGCGGAGCGGCGTGGGCGGCGACGGCTCGGACATCGCCCGAGTATCACCCGGCCGCCGCGCGCGGCGCCGTCCTACTCGTCGCCGTTCAGCACGCCGTCGAGGTCCTCGTCGAGCGCGAGGCGGCGGCCGTTGCCCTTCGGCACGCAGGTGTAGGTCACGCTGCCGCCGTGGTCGGCGCGGCCGCGCAGCTCGGCGTCGCCGAGCGGCGCGTCGCCGTGGTGGTCGCGCAGGAAGACGTGGCCGTCGTAGAGGAAGCCCTCGCCCTTGCCGTTCTTGCCGTAGGCGAACGCGATCACCTGGCAGTCGTCGGCGCGCGCCCGCGCCAGCAGCAGGTCGATGCGGTCGCCGGCGGCGGCCTCGTTGTCCTCGGTGAGGGTCACCTGCTGTCCGACGATCGGACGGAAGTTGGTGTCGAACACCATCATGAAGTCGTCGAGCGCCTGGTGGATGGTCAGCCCGGCCGGCAGCGCCGACAGGCCCTCGGGGTTGTCGATCTGGATGCCGAGGAACGGCGGGAACGCGGCGAGCGGCTCGGCCGGATCGGCCAGCCCCTTGCCGAAGTTCGCGACGAAGGTGAAGTCGAGCGTGGTGTCGAACGAGCCGTCGTGGGCGAAGCCGAAGCCGCGGAGCTGGTCGCCCATGAACTGGCCGGCGGTCGGCGGCGACAGCGTGATCGGGTTCGGCGTGAAGCCGAACTTGCCGACCTTCTGGTAGAGGTTGCGCAGGTGCGGCGTCTTGACGTTCTGCAGCGCCGCCACCTCGGCCGACAGCGTGTTCGAGCCGAAGAAGCCGGGGTGCTCGGTGTGGCCGGCGTTCGCGTTGGGATCGACCGCGTGGCAGTCGGCGCACGCGAAGCGGGGGCCGCCGTCGGGATCGCCGTCGATCAGCGGGTCGAAGAACGTCTTCGGCCCGAAGAAGACGTCGGAGCCGAGCTGCTGGCGCGCCGTCAGCGAGTTGTCGAGGTGGCGGATCGGGTTGGGCGGGTACATCACCTCGAGGATGAAGTCGGTGAACTTCTGCAGGTCCTCCTCGGGGATCTGCGAGTCGCGCCCGAGCAGGCCGGGGAACGCGACGCGGAACGCCTTGAAGGCGAGCTGCTCGCTGAACGCGCCCGAGTCGGGCTGCGCCGACGGCTCGAGCGCCGCGCCGGTGCGGTCGCCGCGCCAGTGCATCGGCCCCATGTTGTCCATGCCGCGCAGGCTCTGCGTCGTCATCACGCCCTTCATCGCCGCGAACGTGCGGCGCTGCGGGATCGTGTTGTTGACGTAGACGTTCGGGTCCGCGGTCGTCGGCTGGTCGGGGTTGCCGAGGTCCCAGCCGAGCTGGTCCATGTCGCCGAAGATGTGGCAGCTCGCGCACGCCGAGTCGCCGTGGCTGGAGCTGAACGACGCGTCGTAGAGGAAGCGGCGGCCCTCCACGACCTTCGCCGGCTCCGGGTTGTACATGGTCGCAACGCCGATCTGGTGGCGCGTCGCGGTGTCGATGATCTTGATCGAGTCGTCGAAGCGGGTCATCACGTAGAGCCGGTGCTCGCCCTCGTCGAGCGCGAGGCCGGTCGGTCCGCCGCCGGTCACCGGGATCTGGTCGGCGACGTTCGGGACGAACGTGTCGTGCTCGAGCTGCGCCGTGTCGTAGACCGCGACCTCGCTGGTGCCGAGCGCCGCGACGTAGAGCGTCTTGCCGTCGTGCGTGATCTCCATGCCGGTCGGGAACGCGACCGAGCGCGAGTTCTCGAGGTTCGGGATCGGCGCGCAGCAGTGGTCGTAGTCGATGTGCTTGTTGAGGTGGCGGGGCGTCACCCCACCGGCGCCGTCGAGCACCGTGATGCGCGAGAACGCGATCTTGCCGCGCACCGACGGCGACGGGTGGGTCTCGAAGCCGGCGAAGTCGTTGGCGCCCTCGAAGCGCTGCTGGTTGTTGGCCTCGAGGTTCGAGACGTAGACCTTGCCATTCGCCGGATTGACGATCATGTTGAAGAGCGTCGTGCCGACGTGTGCGTAGGTGCCAGTCGGCCCCGCGATCGCGCGCGGCGGACTGGCGGTCGCGTCGATCGCGAAGACGTCGCGATCGGGCATGGTGAACATCATCTCGCTGTCGCGGACGACGCCGTTCTCGTCGTGCCAGTGCTGGCCGTCGTACTTGACGATGATCGACGACGCCGGCTGCTCCTGGCCGAAGGCGTTGATCGGCGTCTCGAACGGCAGGAGCTGCGACGGCGCCTTCGGCGGCAACTGGTTCGACAGGGTGCCGAGGCTGCCGACGAACGTCGACGCGGTGGCGTTGCCGCTGTGGAACGCGGCCGCGTAGACCTTCGAGCCGTCGGGCGTCACCGCCAGCGCGCGCGGCATCTCGGCGAAGAAGGTGAGGATCTCGAGCGGCGTGCCGCCGAGCGAGTCGTCGTCGCAGGCGGCGGTGTCGAACACCCAGACGTCGGCGCGGCCGACGCCGGGCGTCGAGAGCTGCGGGTCGACCGGCGAGTTCTGCCCGCGGTGGGCGGTGGTGACGAAGGCGCGGCCGTGATCGTGGCCGGCGAAGACCACGTCGCGCGGCTCGTCGCCGACGAGGAGCGTGCGGACGACGTGCGACTTCTTGCCGTCGAGGGCGACCACGCTGACCGAGTCGGACAGGTGGTTGACCACCCACGCCTCGTCGTTGGAGCGGACGTTGACGGCGACCGGCTCGAGGCCGACCGGTACCGACGCGACGTGGTCGAGGCCGTCGTGCTTGACCTTGAAGATCTCGAGCCGCGCGTCGGGCGTGTTGGTGGCGAGCAGGTACTTGTGGTCGGGCGTGAAGGCGAGCGGTCGGACCTGTCCGCTCTCGAAGGTGGTGAACGGCTGGCTGTACGGGTTGGTGCCGAGCTGCTCGCTGGTCTCGCCGAGCGGGTCGGGCGCGGTGCACGCGCTCGCGGCGGCGGCGAGCAGGGCGGCCGCCAGCGCGCCGACGACGGCGCCTGGCCGGGGGCGCCGGGGACGGGGAAGGGGACTCCTGGGCATGACTCCTCCAAGGGCGTCACGGCTCGCCGTGCGCCGGCTGATCTGCGGCGCGAGCCGGCCCACCCGGCACGCCTCCTTCCCGCTACAGAGTCGCCCGCCGCCCGCGCGTGACCGCGCGACTCAGAGGTGGATGGCGTGGCCCTGGGAGTCCTCGGCGGACTCCTTGATGGCCTCGGCGAAGGTCGGGTGGGCGTGGACGGTGAAGACGAGGGAGTC
Source organism: Kofleriaceae bacterium (assembly GCA_035546475.1). Taxonomy (GTDB): domain Bacteria; phylum Myxococcota_A; class Polyangia; order Haliangiales; family Haliangiaceae; genus UBA2376. The sequence continues at coordinate 2,347 of DASZXE010000972.1, read as the reverse complement.
GACGTTGACCTCGGTCGTCTTGGCCAGCGTCAGCTCGGCGATGAGGTCGGTCACCGCCGGGCCGATCAGGTGGGCGCCGACCAGCGCGCCGTTGTCCGCCCGCCAGATCGTCTTCACGAAGCCCGGGTACTCGCTCGCCGCCATCGTCTTGCCGAGCGGCCGGAACGGGAAGCGGCCGACCTTGATCGGGATGCCGCGCTCTTTCGCCTTGTCCTCGGTGAGGCCGACCGACGCGATCTCCGGGTGGCAGTAGGTGCAGGCGGGGATCGCGGTGTAGTCGACCGCGCGCGTCGGGTGCTCCGCGAGCTGCTCGGCGACGAACACGCCCTCCGCCGACGCGGTGTGGGCGAGGCCGCGGCCGATGACGTCGCCGATCGCCCACAGGCCGTCGCCGCACGACAGCCGCTCGTCGACCTGGAGGAAGCCGCCGCGGCCGAGCGCGATGCCGTGCGCCTCGAGGCCGAGGCCCTCGGTGTTCGGCTGGATGCCGGCCGCGCAGAGGACGATGTCGGCCGACAGCTCCCTGGCGGCGCCGCCGGCGGCCGGCTCGATCGTGACGGTCGCGCGGTCGCCGGCGTGCTTCGCGGCGGTGATCTTGTGGCCGAGGTGGAGCGCGATGCCGCGCTTCTCGAACGCGCGGCCGAGCTCCTTCGAGACCTCGGCGTCCTCGTTGGGGACCAGGCGCGGCAGGTACTCGACGATCGAGACCTCGGTGCCGAGCGCCCGGTAGAACGAGGCGAACTCGACGCCGATGGCGCCGGCGCCGATCACGATGAGCGAGCGCGGCTGCGCGGGCAGCGTCATCGCGCGGCGGTACTCGATGATCCGCTGGTCGTCGAAGACGATGCCCGGCAGCGGCCTGGCCCGCGCGCCGGTGGCGAGGACGACGTGGCGGCTGGCGAGCACGCGCTGGCCGCCGTCGGCGGCGGTGACCTCGACCCGGTGCGGCTGTCCGGCGGCCGGACGAGGCAGCAGCCGGGCCGTGCCGGCGACGTGCTCGATCTTGTTCTTCTTGAAGAGGAACTGGACGCCCTTCGAGATCTTCGCGGCGATGTCGCGGCTGCGCTGGATGATGGCGGGGAAGTCGGCCTGGATGTTGTCGGCGGACAGGCCGAACTCCTTCGCGCGGTGGAACAGCTCGAGCACCTCGGCGGTGCGCAAGAGCGCCTTCGTCGGGATGCAGCCCCAGTTGAGGCAGATGCCGCCGAGCGACTCGCGCTCGACGCAGGCGACCCGCAGGCCGAGCTGGGCGGCGCGGATGGCGGCGACGTAGCCGCCGGGGCCGGAGCCGATGACGACGACATCGAGGGGAGCGGCAGGATCGGTGGTCATCGAGCGCCTCGGAGGATCAGAGGGCGAGGGACTCGGGCTGCTCGAGCTGGCCGACGACCAGCGCGAGGAAGCGGGCGCCGAGCGCGCCGTCGATGACGCGGTGATCGCACGACATCGTCAGCGTCATCCGCTTGCCGGGGACGACCTGGCCGTCCTTGACGACCGGCTCCTCGACGACGCCGCCGACCGCCAGGATGCCGGCCTCGGGCGGGTTGATGATCGCCGTGAACCGCTCGATGTCGTACATGCCGAGGTTGGAGACGGTGAAGGTCGAGCCGGTGATCTCGTGGGCCTTGAGGCGGCGCTCGCGCGCGCGCTTCGCGAGGTCGACGACCTCCGAGGCGATCACGCTCAGGCCCTTGCGATCGGCGTCGCGGACGACCGGCGTGATGAGGCCGTCCTCGATCGCGACAGCGATGCCGACGTGGACGTGCTGGAACTGGCGGATCGCGTCGCCGATCCAGGCGGCGTTGCACTCGGGCATGCGGCGCAGCGACAGCGCGACCGCCTTGACGATGAGGTCGTTGACCGAGACCTTGCCGCGATCGCCGAGCAGCGCGTTCAGGCGCCCGCGGAAGGCGAGCAGCGCCGTCGGGTCGATGCGGCGCATGAGGTAGAAGTGCGGGACGTCGCGCTTGGCCTCGGTGAGGCGGGCCGCGATCCGCTTGCGCATGTTGGAGGCGGGCTGGTCGATGAACTCGTCGTGCTCGGTGGAGACGGCGGGCGGGCCGGCGGGGGCGCGGACGATGGCGATGTCGGTGGCGGGCGCGGCGGCGTCGTCGGCGGGGACGGCAGCCTCGGCGTCGGCGTGGCCGGCGGGCTCGGGCTGCGGCGCGGGGGCGCGCGCGCCGGCGTCGGCGGCGGCGCGGACGTCGCGCTCGACGATGCGGCCGCCGGGGCCGGAGCCGGTGAGGGTGCGGAGATCGAGGCCGAGCTCGATGGCCAGCGACTTGGCGAGCGGGGAGGCGAGCAGCTTCGTGGCGGCGGGAGCCTGAGGCGCGGGCGTGGGCGTAGG